>JAYUWY010000181.1:0-3751 GCA_043753285.1 Gemmatimonas sp.
GATGCATTGGCGCAGACCCCCAAGTTTTTCTTTTGTACTGCTCTGTGTACTCTGTGCCCTCTGTGGTGAATGCTGTTGCTGTTTCTACTCAGCTACGAACACATCCATCGGAGATCGCGCGCGGCGGAGCAACTGCGCGGCGCGTTGCACCACGGAATCTGCGCGCACGAGACGGCGCTGCGAGTACGGAATGCCGAAGCCCTGGCGCGCGACTTCGTTGCCCAGTGCGCGATCGACGTATGCGTGGGCTTCTTCAAATGTGTCGCTGGTGACGCGCAGGCCCATTGAGCGCGCACGGCGTTGCACGCGCGTGCGCCACTCGGGGCGCACCGTGAACAGCGAATCGCGCACCGCGCCCGCCTGGACCAACGCACGCGCTTCGGCGGTGAGTGCTTCGCGCCACTTCGGGACGTCCGCACCAAGCTCCGCGAAGAAGCGACGCTCGGCCGCATTAGGAATGCTGTCGCCCGCGACGACGTCGGGTACGATGCCACCGCCGCCGTAGATGCGACGGCCTGAGGCCGTGCGGAATACCGGACGCGCCGTGTCCGCGTCGGCGAGACGTTCTTCGTCTGGTGGGGCGACTTCAAGACTGCGGCCCAGCGGCGTGAACCAGCGCGCCTGCGTGAGCGAAATCGCCGCGCCGTTGTCGAGCGGATACACAACCTGTGCGCTGCCCTTTCCGTACGTCACGCGACCTACGAGCACTGCGCGATCGTTGTCTTGCAGCGCGCCAGCTACAATTTCTGCGGCGCTCGCGGTGTTGCCGTCAATCAACACAGCGATCGGCATTCCACTCCAACGCTCGGCGGTGGAATCCACGTACGTGTGATTCGCATCCGCCACGCGACCGCGTGTGGTGACGATCTGCTTCTCGGGACCCAAGAACATGTCCGCGACGCCGATGCCCTGCTCGAGGAGTCCACCAGGATTTCCGCGCAGATCCAATACGAGCGATGTCGCGCCTGCGGAGCGCAGCGAATCCATCACCGAGATGAGTTCGCTCTCGGTAGAATCGCTGAAGGTTGTGACCGCCACGTAGCCAACGCCACCGCTGAGCACGACAGCGCGCGCCACCGCACGCACGCGAATGTCTGCGCGCTCAAGTGTTGCGGCGATGCGCGTGCCCGCACCGCGCTCCACCACAAGCTTCACGGTGCTGCCCGCAGGGCCGCGCAGTGCGTTGCGTGCTTCGGCAACCGTCCAGCCGCGCATCGATTTTCCATCGAGCTCAACGAGCCTGTCGCCAGTCTGCAGGCCGGCGCGCTCAGCGGGCGAACCCGGACGCGGTTGCGCGACCGTGATCCATCCATCGAGCACATCGACTTGTAGGCCCACACCGCGATACGCGTTGGACGCCGAGAGACGCAAGCGATCTAAACGCTCGGGCGTGATGTAGGCAGAGTTTGGATCGCCGAGTTGATCGAGCATGCCAGCGATGGCGCCTTGCCAGAGTGCGTTCTCGTCGACGGGCTCCACGTATGTGTCGCGCACGCGCTCCATCACCGCGTCGAGCAGTCGCGCGCCTTCTTCTTCGCGACGTGCATCGCGATCGAGTGCGCGTGCTACCATCCACACGCCCGCGAGCAATGCGCCGGCGATGAGTGCGGTGGGTGGAATCAGTTTGAAGCGTCCGAGTGATGGTGTCACGCGCGCGCTCCGGCTCGCTCGAGAAGTGCAGGACAATGCGCGTTTAGCGCATCGAGCACGCGGTGTTCGACTTCATCGGGAGTGCCGAGTGCATCCACGGCGACAATCGGCCCGCACTCAGGATGCGCGCGCTGCCACGACGCCTCGGCGAACGAATCGAAGGCAGCAGCGACGCGATCGTGGAAACCGCGATCTGCTTTTTCAAACCGATCCGCCGCGCCGCGCTTGTCGGCGCGCGCGAGTCCTTCGCCGACTGGCACGCGCAGGAGCACTGTGAGATCTGGTGCGAGTCCTGCGGTCGCGAGTTCATTGCCTGCGCGCACTTCGCGCGACGGCAATCCGCGTCCGTGAATCTGATACGCGTAGGTGCTCAGCAAAAACCGATCGAGCAAGATGTGTTGTCCCGCAGCGAGCGCAGGCTTGACCACCGACGCAACCAACTGCGCGCGCGAGGCCACAAACAGCGCGGCCTCTGCGGCAGGAGCGAGCGGCACATCAGAATGCAGCAGCAATTCGCGAATGCAATCGCCCACTGGTGTGCCACCTGGTTCGCGATGCACAGCGTGCGCCACGCCCGCGTGCGTCAAACGCACAGCGAGTCGCTGGAGCTGGGTGGACTTCCCCGCTCCCTCACCACCCTCGAAGACGACGAGGCGGCCGCGCACCGGAGTAGAAATCAGCCCAGCGTGATAATCGAGCTCGTGGCGCCCTTCTTAATGCCTTCGAGCATCCACTGATTCACCTGCTGCATCACCTTGTCGAAGTTTTCGTTCGCCGAGATGAAGCGCTGATACAGGGCGGACTGCTGGACTTTGCCGAGCAGCTGATCCAACTCCTGTTCCATCTCAGGTGTTGGGTTCGTGCCGGCGGCGAGCATTTCCTGCGCCTCCATGCGCAGCTGCTCCATGCGTTGAAGCGCCATCACGACTTCTTTGTCGTCGTTCAGCGATTCATTGGCGCGCTTCACGGCCTGATATTCGGCGCTCTGGCCGATCAAGCGGCCCAGTTCTACGGATTTGTCGCTCAGCATTACCGCTCCTTTCGTCTGGCCACCACAAAGCGTTGGCGGCCGGTCAAGTCGAGTCGAGGTTCAACGTCGGAGAATCGTCCATCGGCGATCACTGCGGCCACCGCGAGGTCGTTGCGGCGGCTGTCTACTTCGAGGGCGAGCAATCCACCCGAGGCCAAAGCGTCTGCGGCCTGCGGGACCAGCGCGCGGATCGTCGCCATTCCATCATCATCCGCAAACAGGGCCAAGTGCGGCTCCCAGTCGCGAACGCCTGAGGGAAGTTCTGGCATTTCCGAGTGAGAAATATACGGTGGATTACTCACCACGCACTCTACGATTTGTCCCCGAATCGGTTCCAGGAGGTTGCCCTCGCGGAACGCGACTCGCGCTCGGCGATCCTCGGGGATTCTTTCGAGGTTTCGCGTGGCGACTTTTAGAGCCTTGGCCGAGATATCGATGCCGATGACGCTCTCAAACGCTGCCTCGGCGGCTAGGGCGAGGGCGATTGCGCCTGAGCCGGTGCCGACGTCGACGACCGTGCCTTTGCCGCCGCGCTGGGCGGCGATGACGAGCTCGATGATGAGCTCAGTTTCCGGCCGTGGAATGAGGACGTCGGGAGTGACTTCGAGGGTCAGGTGGCGGAACGGCGCTTTCCCGACCGCGTACTGGAGGGGCATGCCGGCTTTTAGCTTCTCGGCGGCCTGGTGCATCTTGTCCACGGTTTTCTCATCGAGCTCGAGGTGCTGATTTGCCGTGGGCCAGAAGCGGGGCTGGTCGAGGATCCAGGCGATGAGGTCGCGCGCTTGGGCGCGCGCGGGGGGCACGTTGGGGGAGACGAGCGCGGAGGCGAGGTCGTCTAGGAGGTCACCGACGGTGGGCACACGACGAATTTAGCGGGGTGCGCGGGTGGAAAGCGGGGCCAGACTACTGCCACTTCCCTGCAACATAACTCGGGAGATTATGCCTCGCCGTGTCGACCGTCGTCCGGTGGAAAGTGAGGTTTGGCAGGGAGTTGCGGGGTTTTGGTTCTGGGGGCAACGTGTACGGATAACACTGCGATAAATTTTACTATTGTCGTATAATCCACGTTAT
>JAYUWY010000182.1:0-3750 GCA_043753285.1 Gemmatimonas sp.
CCCAGCCAGCCGTCAATCGTGCGCAGAGTCCACCAGCAGACCGCGACCGTGACGGCCAGCGGAATGGTGAGGATGAGTCCGCGAAGGAAGTAGCCAATAAGTCGCTTCATCGGGTGCTGGCAACGGCTTGGGGAAGTAGCGCGTACATTGGACGTGCTCGCAGAAGATAACCTCGAACCGCCGGTGCCGATGTTCTCACGTTCCGCCGTCTGCTCGGTCGCCCGCGCCTTTGCGCTGGCCCTTGTCCTTCCCACGCTTGCGCTCGCGCAGGGTGACCGGAAGATCCTCACGCAAGAGACTTACGATCTCTGGCGTTCAATCATTCAGCCAACACTCTCGCCCGACGGGCGCTGGGCCGTGTACACCGTGACGCCGACAGTGGGCGACGGTGCCCTGGTCGCGCGCTCCACGAGCGGCACCACTGAGCACCGCGTGTCGCGCGGCAGCACGGGGCGTCCGCTGCAGGCGGTGACGGGCACGGGCTTCACGGCGCAAGCCGCGCAGATCACCGGTGACTCGCGCTTCGTGGTGTTCTTGAAGTATCCCACGCAGGGCGCGCTTGATTCTGCCCGCGCGCGTCGTGCGCGGGCGGCTGATCTGCCAAAGCCCGGGATGGCGATTCTGACGCTCGCCACCGGCGAAGTGACGAACATCGCTACCGTGCGCGGATTCCAAACGGCGCGCGATGGCGGCAAATACGTCGTGTACCTAGTGGATGCCGACACGGCCGCCGCTGCCGGCGCCCGCGCGCCGCGCGCCGGTGCCGACTCCACGCCAGCACGTCCTGCGGCTCGTCGCAAGGACTCTGGCGCGCCGCTCGTGATTCGCGAGCTCGCCACGGGCACGGAAACGCGCATCGAGAACGTGACGAACTACGCGCTGCATCAAGCCGAGAAGTATTTGGTGTACAGCCGCGCGGGTGCGGATTCGCTCGCCGTCGACGGCGTGTACGTCCGCGATCTCGCGACGGGCACCGAAACAGTACTGAAGCAGGGCACGGGCAACTACCGCTCGCTCGCGCTCGACGAAGCCGGCACGCAGGTGGCGTTCATCACCGACACCGACATGTGGGGCGGCGAAAGCGTTCGCTACGCGCTCTATCACGCGTCGCTCACCGGTGCGCGCAATCGCCCCGGTCCGCAGGCGGCCACGCGCATCGTCGCCGCTAATGAGCTCGCTGATTCCACGCAGGTCGCCGAGCGTGCGCGCGTCGAGTTCGTGAAGACCGGCGGCGTCATCAGCTTTGGACTCGCGCGCATTTTGCCGGATTCGATTCCCGCCGACTCGCTCACCGACAAGGCCATCGTTGATCTCTGGCATTGGCAGGACGCGCGTCCGCAGCCGATGCAGCGCTTGCAGGCAGGGCAGGATCGCACGCGGCAGTTCACGGCCGTGTATCACGTGGCCACGCGGCAGATGCGCGCACTCGCGTCGCGCACGCTGCCGAATGTGAACTTGTCAGACGATGGTCGCGTTGCCGTCGCCGCGACGAACGTCCCGTACGAGATAGATGCCATCTCGGGCGAGGGCGGCAACGACATTCACGTCATCAACACAGTGACGGGCACTTCGCGTCACATCGCGACGAAGGTGCGCAGCAACGGCCAGCTCTCGCCGTCGGCGAAGTACGTGACCTGGTGGGAAAACGGCGTGTGGAAAATTCACGACATCGCCGCCAACCGCACGCGCGATCTCACCACGGGTGTAACTGGCGTCTCGTTCGCGCAGGAAACCCACGACACCCCGAGCGAACCGGGCGCGTGGGGATTGGGCGGATACACAGCGAATGACGCCGCGGTGCTCGTGTACGATCGCTACGACATCTGGGAGATTGATCCGGCGGGCACGCGCGCTCCGCGCAATCTCACCGACGGCGCTGGTCGTCGCGACAGCATCGTGTTCCGCGCCGTGGATCTTGATCCCGATGTGGACTTCATTGATGCGACGAAGCCGCTGCTCCTGCGCGCCTTCGACGAGAACACGAAGGAAGCGGGCATCTATCAGGAACGCATCGCACAGAACGTGCAGCCCGAGCGTTTGTTGATGGCGCCCAAGACCTGGCCGCTGTTGCAGCGCGCGCGCAACGCCGAACAGTACCTCGTCTCACGCGCGGACTTCCGCGAGTTCCCGGACTTGTGGACGGGTACACGCTTCGATCAGCTCGCACGCATCTCCGACGCCATGCCCGAGCAGCGCGATTATCGCTGGGGCTCGGCGCGCTTGCACTCGTGGATTAACAGCGATGGCGTTCCGCTGCAGGGCTTGCTCTACACGCCCGAAGGTTTTGACGCGACGAAGAAGTATCCGATGCTCGTGTACTTCTACGAGCAGTCGTCGGATGGCCTCTACGCGTACCATCGCCCAGCGGGCCGCAACATCATCAACCCGTCAGTCTACACGTCGCTTGGCTACATCGTGTTCATGCCGGACATTCACTACACGCCGGGATATCCTGGGCCGAGTGCAGTGAAGGCCATCGTGCCCGGTGTGCAGTCGTTGATCGCGGCGGGCTTCGTGGACGCGGCGAAGGTTGGTATCTCCGGCCAGTCGTGGGGCGGTTACCAGACCAACTACATCATCACGCAGACGAATTTGTTCGCGGCAGCCGTGCCCAACGCGACGGTTGTGAACATGACGTCGGCGTACGGCGGCATTCGTTGGGAGACCGGCGTGGAGCGCGCGATCGTGAACTACGAGCGTGGACAGAGCCGTATTGGCGGATCGCTGTGGGAGTACCCAGAGCGCTACGTCGAGAACTCACCGCTGTTCTATTTGGATCGCGTACAGACGCCGGTGCTGTTTATGGCCAACGACGCGGATGGAGCGGTCCCGTGGTACCAGGGCATCGAGTTCTTCGTCGCCATGCGTCGTTTGGGCAAGGAAGCGTACATGGTGAACTACAACGGCGACGCGCACAACCCGCGCAAGTACGCGAATCAGAAGGACATTGATCGCCGCATGCAGGAGTTCTTCGCGCATCACCTACTAGGAGCGCCGGCACCTGATTGGATGGTGAGGGGTATCCCGTTCCTCGATAGAGGGCGCGACCAGATTAATCGCTGAGACTTAAGACGTAAGACGGAAGGGGCGCGCACCGAGAGTTCGGTACGCGCCCCTTCCGTCTTATGTCTTCCGTCCAGTTACCTAGCAGTCTCGGCGACAGCCGGCACCGACTGCAGATACTTCCAAATCGCCGTCATCTCAGTTGGCGTCATCAGCTTTGTCGCCTGCACCGGCATGATCGGGTGCAGTTTGGAGCCGTTCGGGCGCACGCCGTCGGTGAGCACCTTCACGAACGCGGCGTAGTCGTATGCGGCGAGTCCAGCCGGCGTGATGTTCGATGAGTGCGGCCAGTCCGGCGGTGCTCCGTGGATCGGACCACCTGCGTACGTCGCGCCGTGGCAGCCCGCGCAACCGCCGTTCACGAGATAGCGGCCGTACTCAACAGTAGAGTCGGGGCGCACGGTGCCCACGACTTCGTTCCGATGCGTCACGCCGTCCGCGCCGAACAGCGGCATTTTGCCAGCGGCGTACAGCGCACGAGCCACGGGACCCACGCGATTGGGCGGAAGTTCGCGATCTACCGGCGCAACAGTGCGCAGGTAGGCGATGATGACGCCCACATCCTCATCGGAGAGCGTCTGGTACTCGCCCGAGGGCATCAGCAGCAAGCGGCGGCCATTTTTGGCTGTGCCGTGGCGAATCGCCCGCTCTAGGTCGGCGTCGGTCATTCCGCCGAGCACGCCACCG
>JAYUWY010000183.1:0-3746 GCA_043753285.1 Gemmatimonas sp.
GATTCTCATTCAGTGCGGGCCTGAGTTGTCGGTGAATGAGTTTGAGGTGGTGGAGGACTTTCTGCACACGCTGCCGGCGGACTTGAAGTTCTCGATTGAGTTTCGGCAGAAGGGGTGGGTGAATGAGCGCACGCATGAGATGCTGACGGTGCGCAATGTGGCGCTCGCTTTGGTAGATGCGCGATGGGTTCCTCGCGCGTGGATGCAGCAGCTGGCGGCGCGGCCTACGTGTACGACGCACGCGTATGTGCGGTGGATGGGGCCGGATCGTGCGATTACTGACTACTCGCATGTGCAAGTGGATCGGACTTCTGAGCTTGAGTCTTGGGTGTCTGTGCTGCCAGCTCTGGCCGTGCGTGTACCGGTGTATGGGTACGTGAACAATCATTTCACTGGGCATTCGCCGAGTAATGTGCGGTGGCTGCAAAGCAAACTGGGCCAGGTCCCGAAGGACCCGGCCCAGTTGGTGGAGCAGTTGGGGTTGTTTTAGCGGTTAGGGTATCGACGGACCGATGCTGGCCCGGTAGATCGTGCCGTTGTGTCCGACGACGAAGATGTGGGCGTTGCCCGGCGTGTTGTTCAGGACGGTGGCGCCTCGAAGTGTCTCGGCGGACGGGCCTGGGATGGTGACCCAAGCGTATCCCATCTTCTGCGAAACCTGTCCGTTAACACCGACCATGAACTGCAGACCGTTGAACCCTGCGCCCGCCCGCAGCGCGTTCGGCTGTGAGGCGGCGTTGGAGACTGTGGAGCGCCACTTCTCACGCATGACGCCGTTGTTTCCGCCGGCGAAGTAGCCATCACTATCCACGTCTACGATTGTGCGCAACGTAGTCGTGTTGGAATTCGAGACGCTGCCCCAGTTCCCATCCCCCGACGACGTAACCCAGGCGCCGCCTTCGCCGACTGCGACCAAGCCATCCCTCTGTGTGACGGCGATGTCGTACAGATTCGCGCCCGTTGGGGATGTCTGCGCTGCCCAAGAGGTACCGTTGTAGAAGAGGATCGTGCCGCTGTCGCCAACAGCGTAGATGCTATCGGAACTAAGGGCGAGCACGCTCCGGAGATGGATGGTGCCGACCGAGTCTACTGTCGTGAAGCTCTGTCCCGAGAGCTTCTGAACTATTGTCCCACTGTCGCCGACGGCCCAGTAGTTCAGCCCGGCGCTCGTTATGTCGTTGAGATTCCGCGACGTGCCCGACGCAATGTCAAAGGTCCAAGTATCTCCACCGCCAAAGGATGCGTAGGCAAAAGCTCCCCCCTGACCGACGGCATACAGCTCGGTCGCCGAGCCAGCCGTGATGGCGTTCCACTGGTTCGACCCTGCGTTCGTGTTGTAAGTCGACCAGACCAGTGGCGCCGTGTGGCAACTCGTCGGTGTGAACTGACTGATTGCGTTGGTCACATTGAAGTCGAGGCCGTTGCAGCTCGCCGGATCGACGCCGAGCAGCTGGACGGTCGCTGCGTTGAGAACGTTGAAGACGTGGCTTAGGTCAACATTCGACACCGCGTTGCTCACGATGAGAGCGCCACTTGAAGAGACCTCGATGTTGCCCTTCACCCGGGTAAGGTTCGTGGCAAAAACCGGCGAGTTCTCAATGCGAATCCACTGCGTGCCAGCGGGATCTATGGCGAGGTTCGCGAAGCGCGACAGCGACGACCCGGGCGACTGGAACCGAATCCCCTGCGTGCCGCTGATGCCCCCTGAGAAGCGAACCGTGTGATTGCCGGAGGCCGCGAATGAGCGGTTTGACACAGAGTCGCGCTGGTAGAAGTCTCCGCCAGAATAGTTGATCTCACCCTCGGTGAGGAGGCTCTCCGTCGACGCGCCGGCAAACTCCAAGTTCTCCCGCACAATCAGCAGATCAGACGGGTTGGACATCTCGAATCGGCCCGTTCTAAAGGTCCTGAAGCTGCCCTGGATGTCGACGGTGTTCCCGTTCAAGACGAGGAGTCCGCCGTTTACATAGAGTCCGGATTCGAAGTTAGCAGTGGTAAGGTTCACGGGTCCGACCACTTGTACCGTACCTTCGTCCCCATTCAATCCGGCGTTGATGTCCAAGCGCGTGGCGATAGATCCTGATGCCACGAGCGTTCTTGCCTCGGCTGATGTGGTGCGGATTCTCAGCGCCGAGTAGATGTTGCCGGCATTGACAGTACCCGCCACATCCAACGAGCCGAAGACGCTGAGTGTACGATTGGCGTTAATGGTCAACGTCGCGCCATTCTCAACTGTCAGCTGACCCACCAGCGTGCTGAAACTGACGGTCGGTTGGTTGGCGGGCCCAGAAGGAATGACGGCGCCGGTCACGGCGCTCGGTACTCCGTCTGACCAATTGTTCGCGTCATCCCAATAGGTGCTCGACGACCCGTTCCAGGTACTGCTCGCCGGCACTGTGTAGCAGCTGCTCGGCTGGAACAACTGCGGGAAGTTTTCGACGGTGAATGAGAGGCCGTCGCAGGTGAGCGGGTTCACGCCCTGCAAGTTCACGAAGCTGGCTTCGTCGTAGATGAACCAGGTGCTGTCCGTAGTGGACTCCTGGCTAACCGCACCGCTCACTACGAGAGCGCCGCCCTGCAAGATGACACCGCCGCTGATGTGATGGAGTGTTTGGGCGTAAGTCGTACCGTAGCCGCTGCCAGAGTTGAAATTGACGGTGGTTGGGAACTGCTTGTTGAACACGAGATTCGCGAAACGTGAATCGGTGGAGCTACCGCTCTTGAATCCGATGTCCGAATCACCCTCGCCGCCGAGCAGCACCACGGTGTTGTTGCCCGTGGCGACGAACGAGCGGCGACTCGTAAGAGAATCTTGGAAGAAGGCGCTGCGGGTGACGAGGGTTCCCTCTGAGATCATTCCCTCAGTAGATCCGCCTAGGAACTCGAACTGCCGCCTGGCATACAGACTGTCTGCCGGATTGTCCATGCGCAGACGGCCCGTCGCGAGCGTCCGGAACGATCCGTCAGTCAGCAAGTCCTGCCCGTTCATATGGAGCGTTCCCGCCAGGACGCGCACGCCGGCGTTGCCGCCGCCGAACGTCGGCAATGTGTCGACATTCACGACGCTCGCCAACGAGACCGTTCCCGTGTCCGCGCCAACAGCCGCGGTGACAAACAGGGGGAGGCGGATCGACCCGGTCGCCTCGAGTGAGGCCCCGGCGCTCCCGGTCCGCATCCGGAGCACCGACGAGTATGCCGACCCAGCGACCAGACCATCGACGTCGAGGTCGCCGAACACGTTAAGCGTATCGCCCGCGTCTACCTGCAGAGTCGCCCCGCTTTCCACCGAGAGGCTCCTGACCTGCGCACTGCTGAATAGAGTCGGGAATTGCGATGCGGTACCCGGGATCAGGGCATTGGTGCCGGCATTCGGTACTCCGTTGTCCCAGTTGCCAGCGTCAGTCCAGGTGGTGCTCAGCGATCCAGTCCACGTGGTGAGACCTGCCGGCGCACCCGAAGGTGCAACATCCCCTGGGAAGCAGGTGCCCGCCAAGCATTCCACACTCGGCGATGCGTTCACAAACGTGATGCTCGGCGAGCCCGTCACATCAACGTTTTCAAAGAAGAAGAACGCGCCGCCACCAGTGACTTCTGAGTCAAACGTGATGTCGCTAAACGTCGGTGTCTGAGTGTCGTCAATGTTCGCGTGAATGAAGTACGCCTCAGGATGCATATTCCGGAACGTGACCTTGTCGAATACGAAGCCAGTGGACGGCTTCGTGTTGTTCGAGATTGCGAAGAGCGAC
>JAYUWY010000184.1:0-1854 GCA_043753285.1 Gemmatimonas sp.
GAGATTTTTCGTCAGCCCGATCTGGCCGCGACGTTTCGCAAGTTGATTGAAGCCGAAGCGCAGGCGCTGCGCCGTCGTCGGCCACGCAAAGAGGCCATCATGGCCGCTTACGACCGCTTCTATAGAGGTGACATCGCGGAGGAGATTGTGCGCGCGGTCCGCGAAGAAGGCGGCCTGTTCACGCGCGAAGACTTAGCGAACTGGCAGGTGAAGATTGAAGAGCCCGTGTCTACGACGTATCGCGGCGTGACCGTGTACAAGCTCGCGCAGTGGCAGCAGGGTCCCGTGATGCTGCAGGCACTCAACATTCTTGAGCACGCCGACCTGCGCGCAATGGGCTACAACTCGGCGCAGTACATCCACACGATTTATCAGGCGATGAACCTGGCGTATGCGGATCGTGATTTTTACTACGGCGATCCGGCGTTTGCACCCGAAGAGCCGATGGCTGGCCTACTCTCGCGCGAGTATGCGCGCAGCCGCTGGGCGCAGCTCGATCACGCGCGCAACACTCCGCGCGTCACTCCGGGCGATCCGTATCCGTTTCAGGGTTCTGTGAATCCGTTCACCGATGTATTGGCACGCTGGAGCACTGAGGGTCCGCGTCCAATGAATCCCGCGACGCGCCCGAGTGATGATGCGACGTTCGACGAAGCGTTCACGCGCGGTACGACGTCTATTCAGGCTGCAGACAAGAGTGGATGGATGGTGTCCATCACGCCGAGCGGTGGTTGGGTGCCGGCGGTGATTGCTGGGCGCACGGGCATTGGCTTGTCGCAGCGCATGCAGAGCTTTGTGACTGATCCGGAAGATGGTCCGTTTAATGTGTTGGAGCCGGGCAAGCGGCCGCGCGTGACGTTGACGCCGACGATTGCGATGCGCGATGGTGAGCCGTGGGTGGCGTTCTCTGTGCAGGGTGGCGATACGCAGGATCAGGACTTGTTGCAGTTCTTCTTGGCGATGGTGGAGTTCAACCAGACGCCTCAGCAGGCGGCGGAGCATCCGGGATTTCATTCGTATCAGATGAGATCAAGCTTTGGTGCGCACGAGGCAAGACCGGGGCGCATGCAGTTGAATGAGAAGATGCCGGCGTGGGTGCGCGATGATTTGCGCGCGAAGGGATATTCGTTGGAGTTTGCTACGCATACGTCGGGGCCGATTACTGCGATTATGTGGGATCGGCGGAATCGGACGTTTTGGGGTGCGGCGAGTAACAATGGTGAGGATTACGGGATCGCGTGGTGACGCAGCGGCTGGTGCGCCGGGCGGCGAGCCTTGGTGGGCTCTCTCTCTTTCTGATTGCGGGGCTGTGGGCTGATCGCACGGGCGGTCTTGGCGACCGCTGGCGTGATCTCACGGTCTCGGTGCTCGTGGCGTGGGCGATTGCGCTTGTTGGATGGGGAATTGCGAGTCGCCTGACGCGCGACGCGTCGCGGGCATTTCTCGTCGGTGTGTTTGCGTTGGTGTGGGCAACGATGGCCACAACGTTCGCCTACTGGTGCACGCGACTGCTCGGGCCTGATGTTGTGAGCGCAACGACGGCGGTGATTTCGTGGTCCGTGCTTATTCTGCTCTTCAATGTTGCAATTTGGCGCGCACACGGATCGGCGGATGTCATTGCCGACACCGTCGAAGTCGCGGCGCTGGTCCTCGCAGTGTTTGCGCTGCCCAACGTTCGTCGGCCCGTTCAGGAATCCGCGTCGTCGGCCAGCGCTTGGGTGGATGCGCGCAGCGAAACGCGCCCTGACGTTTACGTGATCGTGCTCGACATGCGCACGTCCGGCGAGTGGATGCGTCGCAGTTACGATTATGACCAATCGCCGTTTGAAGATTCTCTGCGATCGCTGGGATTTG
>JAYUWY010000185.1:0-1854 GCA_043753285.1 Gemmatimonas sp.
CGTGAGACTTGAGGGGGGCGGGCCGAATTATCGGTTCGCCCCCCTCAAGTCTCACGTCTCAAGTCTCACGTCTTCAGCTGACAGACACACGACACGCACCGGACACCCCCCACAGCGCTTCACGCGCGCCGTGCACACCAGCGCGCCGAGTTCCATCAGCGCTTGATTGTGCGTCCACGTCACCTTGCCCGTGCGCGGTAGCGTGCGCTCGGCGATCTGCCACAGCACCGTGAGGTCGCGCGCACGCTTGGGATTCAAGTGCGGCGCAAACACGCGCGAGAGCACACGGGCCACGTTGGTATCCACCAGCGATGCGCGCTGCTCAAATGCAAACGTCGCCACCGCACCGGCGGTGTACGCGCCAATGCCCGGTAGCTTGCGCAACTTTTCTGGCTGCGCCGGAAGCAGCGTATCATTCGCGGTCGGGGCGTCCCCCCACGCGAGTGCACCTTCGCGCACGACTGAGCGCGAGAGCTTATGTAGATTGCGCGCGCGGGCGTAGTAACCCAAGCCCGCCCACTGCTCGAGCACGTGCTTTTCTGGCGCGCGAGCCAACGAATGCAGAGTAGGGAAGCGATCTAAGAAGCGCGTCCAATACTCCAGCACCCGACTCACCTGCGTTTGCTGCAACATCAACTCGCTGACGAGAATCGCGTACGGATCGCGCGTGCGTCGCCACGGTAAGTCTCGCGCGTTGAGTCGGTACCACCGCCGCAGGCGCGTCCCGAAGTCGCGCAGCGCGGTGGGGTCGAGCTTCACCGCACGGGCTGACTTAATGCGGCTCCCACGTGGGCACGGCCGAGAACAAGCCGCCGTCCACAATGAGTTCGCGCGCGAGTAGCAGGCCGAACACAATACTGAGCGCTCCAGCCGCAACGCGCACACCAACGCGCATCTTCACCACGCGCTCACCAGCGTAGAGCGCGGGAATCGCCAGCATCGCGGTGACAATCATCATGCCGAGTATCGTGCCGAGTCCAAACATCACGAGATACGCGGCGGCTGCAAGGGGCTCGCGAATAGTCGCGAGCACGAGCAACGCGACAGCTGCAGATCCCGCGAGTCCGTGCACCACGCCCACCAACAGCGGGCGCGTCATTGTCGCCGGTGCGTCGTCAGCGCGACGCCGAATGTTGGAGTAGCCGAGCCCGATGAGCATCAAGGCGACGGCGAATTCGAGTCCCAATCCAACGCGCGGAGGAATCACTACGCGAAACGCGATAATCGCGCCACCAAGCAGCACGAGCGTGAGCGTATGTCCAACGCCCCACACAGCGCCCACCCACGCGGCGCGTGCAATGGACTTCTCGCGCGCAACAATCGTTGTCACCGCCACAACGTGGTCGGCGTCAGTGGCGTGGCGGAGTCCGAGAAGAACGCCGAGCAGTACGGGGGTGAACGCGTCGAATGTCACGAGCCAAATCTAGCGCGTGGCGGTGCCGTACTGTTCGTCGTAGGCCGCGTAGTGACGAATCATCATCGCGTGCGCTTCGCGCACCACGCCCTCGCGATTCTCCGGGGGCAACTGGCTTACCAGTTCCACCATCGCATGCACGGTCGCCACCGACACCATCGCCGACGCCGCGCGCAGTGCCTCCGGCATTGTTGGGTATCGCAATGCGAGAAACTTGCCGACGTGCCCCACCAGCGCCTGGTTGAGATCGTCGTAGACATCCTTACAGTTGCGCTGCACCGCCGCGTGCACCGCGTCAAACGCCGGCGTGCGCTCCATCAACTGCACCTGGGCCTTGAACACGCGATCAAACAACTCTTCGCGCGAGATGTGCGCGAGGTGTAATGGCATCGCGGCTTCGTTGCCAATGCGCACCAAATTCGCGTAGCGCGCACCAAGCG
>JAYUWY010000186.1:0-3743 GCA_043753285.1 Gemmatimonas sp.
TCGTACATGCCCCACAGGCGATCAAAGCTCAAAAAGGCTTCTTCGGCGGGTAGACGCGAGTTGAAGCGACGCTCCACGGGCGGATACACCAAGCGGCGCGATGCTGCGTCGTGATTGCCGACGATGAACGTCGTGAACTCGCGACCCGCCACATAGCGCTCTGCGATGACGCCGCCGAGCGTGAGGTCCCAGCCGTGGTAGCCCATGCGCAAGCGCTCCATCTGCTCGCGCAGTTCGGCCGGCGTGCGCACCACGGACTTAGTCGTGACGCCCATTGAGCCCGCGGAGACGGCCGGCTTGATGATGATTGGTCCGCCGCCGAGCTTCGCGAAGATTGCCGCTGCGCCCTTTCCGTCGCGCGGCACCACTTCCCACGGTGCGGTGGGGACTGCGGCCGTGTCGAACATCTTCTTCATGTCGATCTTCGACGTCGTCCCGTCGTAGAACGAGACGTCGGAGCCCGTGTAGCGCAGGCCGTGACGGTCCAGCGAGCGAATGACCGAGAGGCCCGGCACGCCGTTGGCCTCGTCACCATCACAGAGATTGAACACGGTCACGTCGCGACGCTCGGCGCTGCGCGCAATGCGCGCGATGACCGCTTCGTGGTCGCTCAGTGTGATTTTCTGCCAGCGCCACGGAATGCCGAGCACGGCGAACGCTTTGCGAAACTCTGCGCGGCTCTGAGTGAAATCGCAGTACCACGCGAGATTCTCATCATTCGTTTCTAGGTGAGGCACGAGAACCCACACGAGCGGATCGCGCGTGCGGGAGGTCTGTGGTCGCGGCGCCCGGACGCTCGCGGCCGTTCTCATCAACCGAATACGAAGAGCATGCAGTTATTAATGTAGTGCAACTATTGGAAAAGTCACGCACTTGGTGTCAACGCGATTTTTCGCCATGCACCGTGACGGAACCGCCAGACGCTCAAACTCATGCGCGTGATGTGTCCGCAGAGGATCGCCATCCAAATGTCGGAAGGTGCTAATGGACGTATTCCCTGCAGTATCGTGAGCAGTCCCAAGGGCACAATGATCTGCGAGACAATCGAGATATAGAGCGGTCCCTTCGTATCGCCGGTACCCTGCAATCCACCAGTAAACGTGAGCGCCACAGTCACGAAGAGGCCAGAGACTGCGAGCCAACGCAGCAGCTCCGAGCCCAATGCGATAGCCACCGCATCGTCCATGCCGAAGAGTCCCAGCAAGAAGCGCGGCACCGTCAAGAAGAGCGCGCCCACGACGACAGCGATCATGACGCCGTAGCTCGCGGCCGTGCGCACTGCGATCACGGAGCGCTCTGGCTTGCCGGCACCCAGGTTCTGTCCCGCGACGGCCGCGGCGGCGCCCATCAAGCCCACCGACGTCCACGTGACGAGCGAAAACAGCTCCGTGTAGCCCACGGCGTATGCGGCCTGCACCTCAGCGCTCTGCGGCAAAGATCCCATATACCGCAGCAGCACGATACCCGCGACGTTCATCGCGATGCCCTGCAGACCCGCGGGCAATCCAAAGCGAAAGAGCTGACGAATCGTCGCCCAGTCGGGGCGCCGCGACTGCGACGACGGCCAGTGAATCACCAAGCGACCGCTTAACAGCATCCACAGACCCACCGAGCTCACGATGCCGCTCGCCAAGATCGTACCAATGGCTGCGCCCGCGA
The DNA here is from genome assembly GCA_043753285.1 of Gemmatimonas sp. Lineage (GTDB taxonomy): Bacteria > Gemmatimonadota > Gemmatimonadetes > Gemmatimonadales > Gemmatimonadaceae > Pseudogemmatithrix. Next base: position 1,660 of record JAYUWY010000186.1, read on the forward strand.
CGCCCATCGCCGGAATCGGCCCCAAACCGCGAATGAATACGATGTTGAAGCAGACGTTGAGAATCGTCATCGCGATGCCGAGCCGCAGTGGCGTCTTCGCATCTCCCGCCGCGCGCAGCGCACCACCCAGCAGGAAGAACGTCATCATGCCGACGTTGCCCACGAGCATGATGCGCAGATACGTGATGGCCTGTGCCTTCACCTCGGGCGCGGCGCGCACCAAGTCCAGCAGCCACGGCGCGGCGAAGTATCCCACGGGCGCCAATACCACGATCGCCAGCAGCATCGTCGCGACAAACGCCTGATACACGGTGTGATTCACCTTGTCCGGATCGTTCGCACCCGCATGACGCGCCACCAAGACGCCCATACCCGTGTACAGCGACATCACGAACACGATGACGACAATGAAGATCTGCAGCGACACGCCAACGGCCGCGTTCGCAGCATAGCCGACATAGTGGCCCACCATCGCGTGGTCCACCACACCCTGCAAACCACCAATCACATTTTGGAGTACCGTCGGCCACGCGAGCTTCCACACCGCGCTACTGACCGGACCTTCCACGATGGAACGGTCAAACTTCCTTCCGCTGGGCGACGCCATCCGCTACCCGACCTTCACAAGGCGCACAAACATCACGAGCGTCGCATTGGGCGGCACTTTGCCGCGACCGCGCGCACCGTAGGCCATATCCGGCGGGACCACCAGCTGACGCACGCCTCCCACCTTCATTGCGCGCAACGCTAACTCGAGCGCCGCAATCGACTGCCGCTCACCGAGCTTGAAGCGCAGCGGACGCTCGGGCTCCGTGTGATCCACTTCCGTGCCATCGGGCAATCGCACCGTGTAGCTGATGCTGACTTCCAAGCCCGGCTGCGCCTGACGTCCGTCGCCCACGAGGATGTCGCGCCAATAAAAACCGCGTTCGTGGCGCGTCATCTGGTCCAGCTCCACCTCGGCCAACGCGTCAAACATTGCCTGCGTGATCGGCGCCGGTGCTGTGGCAGCGGGCGCGGGCGCGCAGCCGAGTATGAATGCTCCCAACAGGAGCAGGGTGCGCGGCATCAGTACTTGGTCAGGTAACGATCCAACTCCCACGCCGACACCTGCGAGATGTACTCTCGCCACTCAGCGCGTTTCGCAGCCAAGAAGTGTTGTGTCACGTGCGGACCCAGCGCCTCGCAAATCTCGGTGTCCTTCTCGAGCTCGTCGCAGGCCTCGTTCAAGTCATGTGGCAAGTCATCGATGCGCAACCTGCGACGCTCGCGATGACTCATCTCCCAAATGTTCTCATTCACCGGCTCGCGCGACGGCGCTTCGGTGGTGACGCCATCGAGTCCAGCGGCGAGCATCACGGCGAGTGCGAGATACGGATTCGCTGCGGGATCTGGTGAGCGCAGTTCCACACGCGTGCCCGTGCCGCGGCGCGAGGGGACGCGCACGAGCGGCGAGCGATTGCGCAACGACCACGCCACGTTCACGGGCGCTTCGTAGCCTTCCACCAAGCGCTTGTACGAGTTCACGAGCGGATTGGTGATGGCGCTCATGCCGCGCGCGTGCTTGAGCAGGCCACCGATGTAGTGCAGCGCGACTTTGGAGAGCTCGTACTCTGCCTTCGGCGCATAGAACGCGTTCTCGCCTTTCTTGAATAGCGACTGATGCGTGTGCATGCCGCTGCCGTTCTGTCCAAACACGGGCTTCGGCATGAACGACGCGACGAGTCCAAACTGCTGCGCCACATGCTTCACCACGAAGCGGAACGTCGCGATGTTGTCGGCCGTGGTCAGTGCGTCGGCATAACGAAAATCAATTTCGTGTTGACCGTGCGCGACTTCGTGATGCGCGGCTTCCACTTCAAAGCCCATCTGCTCGAGCGTCGCGACGATTGCGCGACGCGCATCCTCGCCGCGATCCATCGGCGCGAGGTCGAAGTATCCACCCACATCGTGCGTGAGTGTGGCGGCACCGCCGTCAGTGGCCGGACGAAACAGAAAGAACTCTGCTTCCATGCCGGCATTCATCACGTAGCCCAAGTCTGCCGCGCGTGCGACCTGTCGCTTGAGCACATGCCGTGGATCGC
>JAYUWY010000187.1:0-1852 GCA_043753285.1 Gemmatimonas sp.
TTCGCGCAAGGCTGCAATTTAGGTCGCTCTAACGATGTGTCCTGATGCGTTGCGTCCACACTCCGCTGTTCGGATATTTGACGGGTCTCCTCAGGCCCCGTTGGGGGGCATTCACTACTAATGATTTGCGTTCACTGCAGTACGCCCGTCGCTGACGAGGCGAAGTTCTGTCATTCCTGTGGCTCAATGGTCTCGGACGCCGAAGGTCAGGCGGCCGCGACTGCGTCTATGGATCAGTCGGCGTTTGCGCACATGGAAAAAATGTTGCGCGACGAAACGAAGGGCGAGTACGTCGTCGGCAAGATGCTCGGTCGTGGTGGTATGGCCGTGGTGTATCTCGCCGACGAAACGAGACTCGGCCGTAAGGTTGCGCTCAAGGTGTTGCCGCCCGAACTGACGTTTGGCCACGGCGTTGATCGCTTTTTGCGCGAAGCCAAAACCGCCGCGACGCTCGACCATCCCCACATCATCCCGATTTATCGCATCGCCAGCGGCGGCAAGCTCTTTTGGTACGCGATGAAGTACCTCGAGGGGAAGTCGCTCGAGGACGTGCTGCGCGAGCAGGGTACGTACTCGCTGGCGGAGACGATTGAGCTGTTGGAGCAGGTGGCCGACGCGCTCGACTACGCGCACGAGCACCAGGTCATTCACCGCGACATCAAGCCGGCCAACGTGATGTTGGATTCGCGCAATCGCGTGATTATCACGGACTTCGGTATTGCCAAGGCACTCTCCGAGGGCGCGTTGACGGCGTCGGGCTCGGTGATTGGCACGCCGTACTTTATGAGCCCAGAGCAGGGCATGGGCAAGCCGGTGGCTGGTGCTGCGGACCAGTACTCGGTAGCGGTGATGGCGTTTCGCATGCTGGCGGGTCACATCCCGTTTGATGGCGACTCGGCGATCGACATTCTGCACAAGCATTGCATGATGGAAGCGCCGCGGCTCGAAGATTCGATGCCGCAGATGCCCAAGCACGTGTGCGACGCGATTGATAAAGCACTGTCGAAGAAAGCGGCGGATCGATTCCCAAACATCCGCACGTTTGTGAAGGCGCTAAAGGATCCCTCGATGAAGTACACGCGCGCGAGCGCGCGCACCGAGGTGATCGACACCAACGAACTCGAGAAGAAGAACAGCGGACCGCTGCCGAAGGTGAAGCCGCGTCTTGGCGCTGCGGATAAGACGAGTGTTGCGGGTGCGCCGAAGGCAGTTGCAGAGCCGCCTAAGAGCAAGAGTGCGCTTTTTGGCGCTGTGGCTGCGGTGATTGTGATTGGCGGTGGCGTTGCCGTCTGGCAAGCCGTGAAGTCGCCGAATGAACCCCCGGGTCCTCAAGTCGCGCAGGAGACGGCGACGAACACGCCGCCAAGCACGTTGCCGAGCGCGACGACGAATCCACAGACAACGCCTGCGAACACTCAGCCGACGCAAACGCAGACGACGCCTCCTCCGGTGGTGACCGAGCCGACGCCGACGAAGGCCGCACCGGTGCGAGAGCCGCGTCAGCAGGCGCAGACACCACCGCGCACGCCGACGACGCAGCCCAATACGCAGCCTACCAATCCACAGCCCGCACCCAGCGGGTCGACGACGGGAACGGCGCCGGCTGCCGCAGGCCCAGCCACGCTGCGCATCGGTGTGGCCCAAGGCGGCGTGATTTCCATCGACCTTGTCTCGAAGGGCGAGAGGACCTCGGTCACAGAATCTCTGCCCGCGGGTGAGCATCTTATCCGAGTTACGAAGGCTGGTTTTGTTCAGAAGGACACCGTTGTCGTTCTTCGCGCAGGTGAAACGACGACGGTTCGACTCACGCTTACGCCCAATCCGTAATGCGACTCTCTAGACTCTTGGCGCC
>JAYUWY010000188.1:0-3741 GCA_043753285.1 Gemmatimonas sp.
AGGCCATGCGCGCCATGCAAGACAAGGGCGCGATTGCCTTCGACTACGGCAACAACATTCGCACGGTCGCACTCGACGCCGGACTCACGGACGCCTTCCGTATTCCTGGATTCGTCCCCGAGTACATTCGCCCGCTGTTTAGCGCGGGCAAGGGGCCGTTTCGCTGGGCGGCGTTAAGTGGCGATCCCAAGGACATCGCGCGCACCGATGAACTCGTACTCGAGATGTTTCCGCACGACGAACATCTCAAGCGTTGGATCACGATGGCCCGCGAACGCATCCAGTTTCAGGGATTGCCGGCGCGCATTTGCTGGTTGGGCCAGGGTGACCGCGCCAAGTTCGGCGTCGCGCTCAACGATCTTGTCGCGAAGGGCGAGCTCAGCGCACCGATTGCAATTGGAAGAGATCATCTCGACACCGGCAGCGTCGCGAGTCCGTTCCGCGAGACCGAAGGAATGCTCGACGGATCAGACGCAGTCGCCGACTGGGCCATTCTCAACGCCATGCTCAACGTCGCCAGCGGCGCGAGCTGGGTGAGCTTCCATCACGGCGGCGGCGTCGGCATCGGCAACTCCCTGCACGCTGGCCAAGTCATCGTCGCCGATGGTACGCCCGAAATGCGCGTGCGTCTCGAGCGCGTCCTCACCAACGACCCCGGCATCGGCGTCGCGCGTCACGCGGACGCGGGTTACGAGATCGCGCGCGACACCGCGCGGAGCAAGGGTATTCACATCCCGATGCTTCCCTAACAGCGATTCACCACAGAGAGCACAGAGCACACAGAGAACGGCAACGGCCTTTAACGCAGAGGCGCAGAGTACGCAGAGAACAGCAACCGCACCGCCAGTGCAACTGCCTTTTTTGGGGGAGCGCCTCCGTAGTTCCGTTGCGCCGTTGCAGTTCGCAAGCAGGAAGCAGTTCTCTGTGCCCTCTGTGCCCTCTGTGGTGAAATGCTGTTGCCCTTCTCTGCGATCTCTGCAATCTCTGCGCCTCTGCGTTGAAAGGCAGTCGCTCAAGTCTCCCCTCTCAAGTCTCAAGTCTTGCTCAGCACAAAGTACGCCCCCTGGCAGCTCATCCCATTCAGCTACAAGTACGCCAAGCTGAGACTCACCAAGCGCCCCGTCCTCGTCCACTTCGAGGTCACGATGCGTTGCAATGCCAAGTGCCCATTCTGCGACTACTGGAAGACCCCCGCAGACCGTGCCGCGCACGAACTCAAGTCATTCGTTGACGCCGCGAAGCACTTCGATCCCATGCTCATCACCTGGACCGGCGGTGAGCCGCTGCTGCGCAAAGATCTCGAGCAGCTCGTCCACGCGGTGGATCAATCCATTCGCACCAAGTACACCACGCTCATCACGCACGGTGCGATGCTCACCGTCGAGCGCGCCCGCGCGCTGTGGCAAGCGGGCATCGGCCAGTTCAACGTTTCGCTCGATTATCTCGACGAGCGGCACGACGCCGCGCGCGGAATCCCTGGCCTCACGCAAAAGATTCTCGCCAACGCCGAGCGCATCCGCGCCGAGGGAATGACCGTGCGCTTCAACACGGTAATCAAGGACGACAACCTCGCCGACGTGATGCCCCTCGTGCGCGCCGCGGCGGCCATGCGCGTGGGAGTAAATCTCTCCGTGTACACCGATGCCAAGAACGGCAATCGCACGCACTTGCTCGGCCCTTCACACATCGCGCAGGTCGAGTCACTCGTCGCCGAGTTGTTGGAGTTCAAGCGCAAACGTCGGGGCACGATTTCAAATTCCGATCATTACCTCGCGCAGATCCCACGCTATCTCCGCGGCGAGATGACCGAGCCCTGTCTCTCAGGGCAGGACACGATTCACATCGACCCCTACGGTCACGTGCGCCGCTGTCCCGACTTTCCCGCCGACGGGCATTGGTCCACGTACAAGGGCTACGCGCCCATCAAGTGCGATCTGTGCTACTATGCCTGCCGTGGGGAAGCCCAAGCGCCGTTGCGCCCCAATCGCTTCCTTGATTTGATGGCCTCGCCGTAGCTGTAGTTTCTCAAGTCTCACGTCTCACGTCTCACGTCTCAAGTCTCACGTCTCAAGTGATTACTCTCTTCATCAACGCGTCTCAAACCGTCACTTGCGCGGGTCCCGCACGCGCTCGGCACGCCCCAGACATGCGCGACGCGTTCGTGCGCGATGCGGTGGGCGTTGCCGTTGGCGATGACGGAAATATTCTCGCCGTCGCACCTGACGCCGAGCTGCGCGCGGCATACGCGAACGCCACAATCATCGATTGCAACGGTGGTGTGCTCACCCCCGGCTTCGTGGACTCGCACACGCACGCCATCTTCGGCCGGCCGCGTCACGAAGAACAAGAGATGCGCGCCGCAGGCGTTGGCTACCTCGAGATCGCCAAGCGTGGCGGTGGCATTCACAGCTCGGTGCGCGATCTGCGTGAGCGCAGCGAAGACGAACTTGTCGCCCTCGCTGCGACTCGCCTCATGAAACTCGCTGCGCACGGCACCACCACCGTTGAAGTCAAATCGGGCTACGGACTCTCGCTCGAGAGCGAGTTGCGCACGCTGCGGGTCATTCGCCGCCTCGCCGCGCAGCTGCCTATTCGCCTCGTGCCAACATTCCTCGGCGCGCACGAAGTGCCGCTTGAGTATCGCACGGCACCAAAATCGCGCGCGGACTACATCGCGCTGCTTGTGCATGAGATGATTCCCGCCGTCGCTCAGGAGTCGCTGGCAAAGTTCTGCGACATCTTCTGCGAACCTGGCGTCTACACCACCTCCGAAGCGCGCGAGATCCTCGGCGCGGCACGCGCGCACGGCCTCGCCATCAAACTCCACGCCGATGAACTCGAGCACGGCGGCGCGGCGGAACTCGCCGCTGAGCTCGGCGCGACCTCGGCCGACCATCTCGCGGCGGTGTCGGAGCAGGGCATTCAGGCGCTCGCGCAGTCGGGCACCGTGGCCACGCTGTTGCCCGGCACGATGTTGTTTTTGGGCCGCAACAAGCAGGCGCCAGCTCGCACCATGCTCGACGCCGGATGCTCCATCGCGCTGGCTTCGGATTTCAACCCGGGCACCAGCCCCACCGTGAATTTTCCGCTCGTGCTGACGCTCGGTGTGAGCCAGCTACGCCTGAGCGTCGCCGAAGCATTTGTGGCGGCCACAGTGAACGGCGCGGCGGCGGTGGGACTGGCCGGCATAACCGGGCAACTGGCCCCCGGATTTGCCGCGGATCTCGCCCTGTTCGACGTCCGCGACCATCGGGAAATCCCGTATTGGTACGGCGACCGTCGGTGCGTGGCCACCTGGGTCGGCGGGCGGCCCGCACACACGGCCTGAGCGGGCGTTCAAACGCCTCGGCCAAAAGCGGCCCAAACGCTTGTCACACCGAGGGTTCGGCGGGTAACTTTGAACTCTTATGGCCGACATCGTCAAGCTCAAGAAAAAGGCAGCAGATCTCGAGGCCAAAAAGCTTCCGGATAAGGCGCTCGATATCTACGTCGAGATTGTCGATGCCTACGAAGCCGGCGATGAAGACACGATTGATATTCCGTTCTACAATCGTGTGGGCGACATGCTGCAGAAGGCCGGCAAGGTCTCCGATGCCGTCACCATCTGGGAAAAAGCTGTAGATCGCTACGCCGAAGGCGGCTTCTTTAATCCCGCCATCGCGCTGTGCAACAAGATCCTGCGCCAGTCGCCTGGCCGCACCGTGATCTACTACAAGCTCGGAAAAATTCACGCCGAGAAGG
>JAYUWY010000189.1:0-1851 GCA_043753285.1 Gemmatimonas sp.
GCGGGAATGCGCAGTGCATCGAGCACGGTCACGACCCAATCGGCCCACGCGTCGACGGTTGATGTGGCATGCGGAGCACTGTCGCCAAAGCCGGGTAAATCCAAGGCAATCACACGCACTCCTGCTGGCGGCGCGGCTAGCTGTGCAGCCCAGAGCGTGCGGTCGTGCGGAAATCCGTGCAACAAGACGAGCGGAACGCCCGCACCAACTTCGTCGTAGCCGACGACGACGCCAGCCACAGTAGAGATCACTTCGGGCCTTCTTCAACCACCGGCACGAGCGTGGGTTCGTTCTCCACCCACAGCGTGCGAATCGTCGTGACCACCGCGGCGAGCAACGGAATCGCAACGAACAATCCGAGGAATCCAAACACCGTCGCCATCATCACCTGCGTGAGCAGTGTGAGTGCTGGCGGCAAATCCAACTGCTCCTTCATGAGATACGGAATGAGCAAGTTGTTTTCGAGGAACTGAATCGCCCAGTACAGGCCAGCGATGGCCAGCGCCTTCTCGGGCGAATCCACGAAGCCCATCAAGATTGCGGGCACCGCCGCCAACATTGGGCCGACGTTGGGAATGAACTCGAAGATGCCCGCCATCACACCCAGCGGCAGCGCGCCGCGTACTCCGACAATGGCGAGCAAGAGCGTCGTAACGACACCAATCACAATCATCGCAATGAGCTGCGTAGCAAACCACGTGCGCAGCGTGTTGCCGAGGGTGGTGAGGAGCTTCCCAATCTTGTCGCGGTACTCCACCGGCAGCAGCGCGAGGATGCCGCGGCGATACACACCGGGATCTGCGGCGATGTACAGCGCCAAGAAAACGACCATCACCAAACCCGCGAATGCGAGCAGCGTGGACTGCACAAACCCAAACGCGAAGTTGGTGAGCACCGGTGTGTACTTGGCGAGCACGGCCGCGAGACGGCTGCTCCCGTCATCGGTAGGCGGCGCGATCGCGTCGAGAATGCCGGGGTGCCGCATCGCGAGCCAGCCTTCCAGCTTTTCGAAGGCGTCGGGGAGCTTGGTGCGGAGCTCCTGCGACTGCTCAAACAAAGTCGGGCCAGTCCACGCGAGAATCGCGAGGAGCAGCACGACGGTGCCGAGCACCACGCCGGCGGCGGCAATGTTGCGATTGATCTTGACCCGCGCCATCACCCAGTCGGTGGCTCGAGCGGCCGAGAGACCAAAGAGCACGCCGAGAAACCCGGTCATCACGAGAATTCGTGCGGACCATAGGAGCTGGAAGGCGATCAGCGTCGCGATGATCGCGAGGGCGGAGCGATAGAGAGCCATAGGTGGAAATGAATCACTAGACTCCCGAGGGGCAAGGGCATCCCCCGCTGGTGCTAGGGACTAGATTGGAGGCACCTGAACAACTCTGCACACCTGGTCCCAAGTGCCCCGTTCCGACAAGAAGCCCTCCGCTGTGTATCTCGACACCGACGCCGCTGTCGCCGAATGGCTGACGGCGGCCAAGGGCGCGCGTCGACTCGCACTGGATACCGAGGGGGCGAGCTTTCATCGCTTTATTGACCGCATCTACTTGCTGCAGTTGAGCACGGACACGGCGCACGCCGTGATCGATCCGCTGCCGATTCAAGCGCCGACGCTGTTGGGTGCTCTCATCGAAGATCCCAACGTCGAAATTGTGTTTCACGACGCCGACTACGATCTCCGGCTGTTGCATCAGGACTACGGGTGGAACGTGCGCAACGTGTTCGACACACGTGTGGCGTCGCAGTTGTTGGGCATGAAGGCCTTTGGCTTGGCGGCATTGCTCGAGCAGTACTTCAGCGTGAAGCTCGACAAAAAGCATCAGCGTGCCGATTGGTCGATGCGTCCGCTCA
>JAYUWY010000190.1:0-3736 GCA_043753285.1 Gemmatimonas sp.
CGAGCGTGTGAAACGCGAACTGCAGGGTGGCGAGTAACTAAAGAAGCCGGCGCTACGCCGGCTTCTTCGTTCCAAAGCCTTGGCGCGTCATCGTGCCCCAGCTCTCGACGCCACGCATGTGCTTCCAGAAGGATTGGAGACGAAACACGAGCGTCATCTGCCGGTAGCCGAAGCCTTCGATGAGCGCGAAACCGAGGAGCACCCAGAAGTCACTGCGTCGCCGATAGCGCTTGAAGCTGAACTCTTCAAGCACGACGGCCCACACGGACAGCGACGTGCCGTAGCCGACGGCCACAATCAAAAAGAGCATCGCGAACTTCGCATCCACGGCCCCGAGCGCAAATCCTGCGACCAGCGCGAGCCAGCCCACGAGCTCCACAAGCGGCGCAATAAGCTCGCCGAACACATAAAACGGCACCGAGAGCATGCCGATGAGCCCATAGCGCGGATTGAACATCATCGTGCGATGCGTCCACATCGTGCCAATGAGTCCGCGATGCCAGCGCTCGCGTTGACGACCGAGCACGCGCGATGACGTCGGTACTTCTGTCCACGCCACAGGATCCGGAATGAACGGCAGCGTCGCCTTGATTTTGTTCTCCTTCAAGTAGCGATGCAGGCGCACGACGAGGTCCATATCCTCAGTCACGTTGCCCGTCTTGTAGCCGCCAATCGCGAGCAGATACTCCTTGCGAAACAAACCGAACGCGCCGGAGATGATGAGATTGCCGCCGAGGTGATTCCAGCCGAGTCGGCCAAACATGAAGGCGCGCAAATACTCCACGACTTGGCACCCAACAATCCAGCGGCGACTCACGCGCGCGTCCGTGACACGTCCGAGATGCACGGTGCAATCGTTGGCCACGCGAATCGTGCCGCCCACCGCTGCGACGTTTGCGCCGAGCAAGAACGGGCGCGCGAGCCGGATGAGTGCATCGGGCTCAATGAGTGTGTCCGCATCCACCGCGACAACAAACGGGTGCCGCGCGGCATTCATCGCGGCGTTGAGCGAGTCTGCTTTGCCGCCATTTTCCTTGTCGATCACGAGCAGCCGCGCGTAGCGGCGCGAACGGTAGTAGCCGCGCACGGGCTTCGACTGAATAATCACCGGAAACGCGGGCGGCACTTCGTACAGATCGAACTCCGTCATCAACGAGTTCATCGTGCCGTCTTTGGAGCCGTCATTCACAACAACGACTTCCAGCTGCGGATACTCCAGCGTCAAGAACGACAACAAGCTCGCGCCGACGGTGACTTCCTCGTTGTACGCCGGCACGAGCAACGACAGCGGCGGCAAGGAATCCGATGCGAGCAACCGCTGCAGATGCTCGTCTGCTGCGAGCCGCCAGTGACTCCACAGTTCGGGAATTGAGAGTAGCAGCAGAATGGCGTAGCACGTGCTCAACACCACGAGGTAGACGAGCGCGGTGACGTCGGTCCAATACAGCGCGGTGCGGAGGCCTTCGATCCACGAGGCAGCCATCATCCCTGCCCCAGCTCGAGAATGGCGCCATCGGTGAGTCCGCTTACCATTGTCGCCATGTCGCGGCCAAACCGATCTTCGCCTTCGCGAATCGCACGCAACGCGGCGCGACCGCGCTCACCGAGTTGCGCGAGTGCAAGTGCGGCGTGCAAACGCACCTGCCACACGGGATCGCACACGAGGGGCGAGAGCAATGGCGTGGCCCCGCTCGCGCCCAATTCTCCCAGTGATCGCGCCGCAGCACCGCGAACACCGGAATCGACGTCCTTGACGAGCAGCGCGAGCGCGCGCGCCGCATCTGGGCCGGCAAAGCGTCCAAGGGCGCGCGCCACCGTGCGACGCACGAACGGTGCGGGATGCGCCACATGAACCAGTGAAGCTTCGAGGGCTCTGGGATCGTCGAGCGCAGCCGCGAGGCTCACCCACGCTGCGAGTTCTTGCGCGCCGTCGCCGGTGCGAATGCGTTGCGCCAACGGCGCACCAGCCGTCGCCGCACGCGTGCGCAACACGGTGGTCAAAAAGGCGCGCGTGACTTTTGGCATCGTCAACAGATCGTCCATCACTTGCCCAAAGAGCGCGGCATCGGCGACGCGCGGCAACGCAGATGCCGCCGCGATTTGCACGGCAGGATGGTCGTCGCGCAGCAGCGCACGCACCGCTTCGCGGTCGCGGCTCGTGCCAATCAGTGAGAGCGCGCGCGCCGCTTCCAAGCGGCGCCACCAGAATCGCGAGTGGCGGCGCACCACGGCGCTGCGAATCCACGGCTCGTTGCGCAACGCCATCGCCAACTCATCGCGCTGCGACTCGGGAATCGTTTGCCGCGCGAGGAGCGACACATAGCCCACGGCCGTGCCGCGCGGCAAGGCGCGCAGGGCGCGCACGACGGGCTCCGGATGTGCGCCGGCCACAATCCAATCGCGCAGCGGTCCCGCCAAGGCATCGCGCCCCGCGACGAACGCTAAGCGCCGCTCGCGATCGTACTGTCGGCGCACCATCACGAAGATGATGAGCAAACCAAGGAACGCGAGTTGCACAATCCCGACAATCGCCAGGATGACGGCGGCGTTCACGCGCTCGCTCCGCGTGCACGCCAGCCAGTAATCTTGGCCATCAGCACGCGCAAACTCACCGGCTTCGCGAGATAGTCCAACGCACCCGCACGAATGGCGCGCAGTTGATCGGCCTCCGACGCATGCACCGACATAAACACGATGCGAAACACCCCAGGCCGCTCGACACGAAGGCGCTCGTAGAGCGAGAAACCGTCGAGTCCCGGCAAATCCACATCAAGCAATACGATGGGCATGCGTCCGCGCACGCGCATACCGCGGAGGGCGTCGAGCGCCTCGGGGCCATTGGAATAGCGCACGAACGTGAGGCCGCGCGCCGCGAGCGCAAACGTCACCAAGTCGGCCAGCGCCGCGTCGTCCTCCACGACAATCACGTCGGGAGCGATGCCCGTGTCGGTGGGATCCCAACGGCGCGCGTACTCGCCATTGTCCCGCGCCGACATCCAGGCTTCTTCGGCGAGGCCCGCCAGACGCAGCGACGACGGATCCGCACCCGGTGCCAACTCGGCGATGCCCGCACTCCACGGTACCACATCCGCGCGCGAGGCTTCGGCGTACGGCTCCAAGCGCGCGAGCGCGAGCGCGGCGCGCATCGGAAACAAAAACATCGCCGCGGTTTCGTCGCGGAATCCGGCCATCACTCCTTCGGTGCCCAACGCGGCGGCGAGTAATCGCAACTCGCGATGCCAGAGTGCTGCGCGCTGCACGCCGTCGGGCGGATCCAACGGTCGCACGACGGCAACCGCCATCGGCTCGACGAGCGCGGCGGCCGACATCAGACTCTCGTCGAAGGCGCGCATCGTGCGCTGCGGCAGCAGCATGCCAGTGCCCGGATGCACACCGCGACCAAGTTGGCGCTGGCGTGAAACCTCGAGCAAGCGCTCAATGCGCCGCAACAACTCTTCCGCGACGATCGGCTTGGACTGAAAGTCGTCAGCGCCCGCGACAAACGCCGCTGTGCGCGTCTCGACATCCGTGGAGCCGGACACGAGCATCAGCGGCAATTCGCGATACGCCTCGTCGTTCTTCAGCTCACGTGTGACGACGAGTCCGTTGACGCCCGGCAGCTCAATGTCGAGCAGCACCAGCGCAGGGCGCACTTCATCGATTGTCCGCGCGATGTCGCTCGCATCGGTGCGCGACTCCACAAACATGCCTTGCCGCTCACACATGGAGCGCAGCA
>JAYUWY010000191.1:0-3736 GCA_043753285.1 Gemmatimonas sp.
TTACGCACCCGTTCGCCGGTTACCCTTGCGGGCCCCCGTGACTTGCATGTGTTAAGCACGCCGCCAGCGTTCGTCCTGAGCCAGGATCAAACTCTCCAATGAGAATCTAATAGGCTCTTCCGAATCGCTGTCACGCTGTCGTTGCCGATGGCATGACAGCGTTATTCGGAATCACAAAAATTATACACAGGTCTGAACTCTCCGTGAGCGCCTGATTGCTCTCACATCAACAAGTTCGCCTCGCACACTTTGCGATTTCTCTCAACTCGATTTTCAATCAGCTTTTTCATTCGCTCGCCGCGTTTCCGCGACAGCCTATAAGCTTACCTAGTTGGTCAACGTTCGTCAAGGCCTGCATCAAACTTTTTTTGCCTCGAATCACGCGGCCTTTGCAGGCCTCCAACTCTGCAGCTGAACAACGTTTCCTCTCCGCGAACAACTCGGAAAAGGACGCTGAAGATACTCGCGACATTTCATTCGCGCAACCCCTAGCTTCACTCCAGCTTCAACACCGCCAACGCAACTTCCGGCGGTGCAAAAGGCCCCGGCTGCCCGCTCCGAGGCCTGCACTCCAATGCGCCGTGTAGGAATCGAACCTACAACCTAGTGATTAAGAGTCACTTGCTCTGCCAATTGAGCTAACGGCGCAATCTCACGTCTCACCTCTCAACTCTCTCTTCTCTTCGAGCGCGCCAGGAGGGAATCGAACCCCCGACCCACAGCTTAGAAGGCTGTTGCTCTATCCAACTGAGCTACTGGCGCTTCACCAGCAATGACCGGACGATCCTCGCGAGTCCCTCACATCTCTCGCACACTGCAGTCGGGGCGGCCGGATTCGAACCGGCGACCTCCTGCTCCCAAAGCAGGCGCGATACCGGGCTACGCTACGCCCCGCAATACAGACACCAAGGATAGTCAGTACTTCATCATCGGTCAACTGACGTGTTGCACTCGTCTTCGCAACAGCGCGTCTGCACTCGACAACACCGCGGCAACGGCGCGCGCACGGTGACTCACACGCGCCTTCTCAGTCGCCGGCGCTTCCGCAAACGTGACGCCCAATTCCCCACTCTCAAACCACGGGTCGTAGCCGAATCCACCGTGGCCGCGCGGCGCGTGCGCAATGCGCCCATCCACGCGCCCCGATGCACTCCACTCCTCTGCATCGCACACGCACACCGCCACACTCAGGTAGCGCGCGCGACGATCCTCCACACCACGCAGCGCATATGCGAGCGCTGCATTGTTGGCGTCATCCAACGCCGCGCCCGTCGCCGAGCTGCCCGCGAAGCGTTTGCTGCGCACGCCCGGTGCGCCTTGCAGTGCGGCGACTTCGAGCCCGGAGTCTTCCGCGAGAATCACACGCCCGGGCAATCGCGCCGCGAAGTAGCGTGCCTTCGCGCGCGCGTTCTCCTCGAACGTCGCGAAGACTTCGATCGCGTCTTCCTCTGCACGCTCGACTTCACCCAGCGCGTCCAGTGTCTGCACGGCCATGCCGCGCGCGACACACAGCGCCGTGAGCTCGCGAATCTTGCCCGCACTGCGCGTGGCCAACACGAGCGGTAGCACCGGCGCGCTCACAGCGAACTATCGCGCGTCGAGCGCACGTGCCTGCGCTGCATCGAGTGCACGAATGCCAGCGTGGGCCAAATCCAACAACGCATCAAGCTCCGCACGCGCGAACGTGCCGTTCTCGCCTGTGCCCTGCACTTCCACGAAGCGATCCGCGCTCGCCATCACGACGTTCGCATCCACTTCGGCGCGCACGTCCTCCGAGTATTCCAAATCCAACACAGGACGTCCGCTCACGATGCCGACACTCACCGCCGCGACGCGACGCTTCACCGGCGACGTCTTGATGCGTCCCGTCTTGATCATCCACGCAAAGGCATCAACCACCGCGACCGAAGCACCAGTAATCGCCGCCGTGCGCGTACCGCCGTCAGCCTGCAACACATCACAGTCCACCTTGAGCGTGAACTCACCCCACTTAAAGTCGTCGAGCATCGCGCGCACGCTGCGCCCAATGAGTCGCTGAATCTCCTGCGTGCGGCCACCCACCTGTCCACGCTCACGCGGTGAACGCGTGTGCGTGGCGCGCGGCAACATGGCGTACTCTGCGGTGAGCCAGCCTTCGCCCTTGCCCTTCTTCCAACCGGGCACGCCGTCCTCCACGGACACCGCGCACAACACGCGCGTATTGCCGAAGCTCACAATGCAGGAGCCCTCCGCGTTCGGTGCCGCATGACGCTCGAGCGAAATCGGACGCAGCGCGTCGAGCGCGCGACCATTGGGACGAAGTTCAGACATTGGATTTCAGTTGATTGACCGTCGCCGTGGTCGAATGCCCCGGCGTGAGCGGAATAATGACGATGCGACCACCGCGTGCGCGCACGGTGTCACCACCGGCGACATCTTCGGGCTTGTAGTCGCCGCCCTTCACAATGACATCAGGCGTGAGCGCGGCAACAAGCTGCGCGGGTGTGTCTTCGTCGAACACGACGACGCAGTCCACAGACGCCAGCGCACCCAACACGTAGGCGCGCTCGCGCTCAGAGCGAATGGGACGCTCTGGGCCTTTGTTCAGCCGACGCACCGACTTGTCGCTATTGACACCAACGATGAGTCGCGCACCTTCGGCGCGCGCACCTTCAAGCACGTCGATGTGTCCCGGGTGCAACAAATCAAAAACGCCGTTGGTGAACACCACAGGTTCTCGCTGCGCCGCACGCCACACGATGGCTTCGGCACGCGACATCACCTTCGTCGCCGCGGGAGCTACGCCACTCAAAAGGTGCCGACCGCACGCGGTGTGAAGTGCACTTCGCGCACCACACCAGGGAACTCGATGTTCACGTAATACTCGGCCCAGATTTCAATCGTGCCCGAGCGACGACGCACGCGCACGCGCTGCGCGGTCTCCGGAAGTCCGAGTGAATCGGCATACGAACGCAGGCGGCGCTGAATCGTTTGGTCGCTGCGCTTGGCGGCGAAGGTCGCCTCCTGCTGCATGCGATCTTGGAACTGGTAGTTGTCCCAGAACGGGCGGCCGGCGTTGACGCCGAAGTAGCCAATGGCGATGACCAAAAACATTGTAAACAAACAGCCGAGTGTGCCTTTGCCGGCACGCAGTTTGAGTCCGCTCACCATTGCGATTGTGCTCCCTCGATAACGTCATTGACAATGCGGTCGATCGCCTGCCGACGACCCGCGAGCTCATTGCGCTCGGAGTATTCGCCTTCGGCGGTCATCCCGCTCTTGGACCAAAGCACGCGCCCGGTCACTTGATCGACGATTTCGATGTTCACTTGGACACGAAGTCGGCGTCGGGCCGAGGTGGCCTGGGCCGGATTGGACGAGTATGCGACGGGTTCGTCGAAGGCGTACCGCGTGATGCGCCCACGAACCACGGCATTGGCGCGTTCTTCGCTCGCATCACGCAAACCCAAACGACCCTGCAAGCCCTCGCGCAGCGCGTCCTGCAACTCGCGCGGCAACTCAGGGCTCGTGGACTCGTTTTCAAAGGGCAGCACGGCCACGGTGCGCACATGCGGCGGCAGACCACCGCCGGCGAATCCGTAGCACGCCGTCACAACGAGCAACAGAGCGAACACAGTCTTCTTCATACGGCCGCCTCGAGCATCGTGCGCATGTCTGCGGGCAACGTGACGGGGCGCCCATCGCGATCAATGGACACCAAACTCATTGTGGCCGAAGCCAGCCGGTCGTCCGCGCG
>JAYUWY010000192.1:0-3731 GCA_043753285.1 Gemmatimonas sp.
GTGCGTAAAGAAAATGTCTTCGAGCGTGAAGCCCACGCCGTAACGCATCATCTGCCGCTGCGTGCCTTCGCCGCAATCGAACATCAGCGTCTCACCTTCACGCACCAACGCAATCGACGACAGCCCGCGCTCCACAGTGGGGCGCGAGGCGGACGTGCCGAGGAAGGTGAGGTGCAAGGACACGAGCGTTTTGGGGGTGAGAGCGGGTCGTCATAATGTAAGGGACCAGCGTTTCCTGCGGTGCGCGGGGGCAATAGATTTTGCGGAAATCGCTACCACCCCAACTCGATTCCAATCCAATGCGCCTTGCCGCTGCAGCTCTCGCTTTGTTGCTCACCGCCCCCTTGGCTGCTCAGGAAACCATCATTGTTCAGGTTCCGCCGAAGCCCCACACATTCGGCTGGGTGCTCGAAGGCTCGCTCGAAATGGGCGGCGATTTGCTCGGCGAACTGATCTTCACCGACGGCAGCACGCAGAAGCTCTACTACGGCCAGGGCGGTACGGTCGCGTTTGGATTTGAACTGCGCCCCGCGGCGCTGCTGCACTTCGGCGTGCGCTCCACGGTGGGCATGAAGTTCCTCACCAACGCGTCGGAGAATGCGGACATCAGCTTCACGCGCATTCCGATCGAAGTTGTGGGCAGCTACTACCTGCCGCAGGATTGGCGCATCGGCGCGGGCTTGGCCTACCATGTGAACGCGGAATTCAACGGCGACGGATTCGCACCCGACGAATCGTACGACCCTGCGGCAGGCGCGACGCTTGAACTCGGCTGGCGTTGGGCCGCGCTCACATACACATCGATGGAGTACAAGTCGAACGGGAATGTCTACGACGCGAGCGCCATCGGCGCGTCGTTTACCTGGGTGTTCGGAAAGCGCTAAGACGCGGCCGACACGAGCGCATCCCAACGGGTGCGCTCGATGTTGGCTCCGCTAACCGTCACAGCAACAGGAAACGCGCTCGGTACGAGCGCGCCCGTCATCAGAGCAGCCACGCCCACGGCGCCTGAGCCTTCCACCACCAAGCCGTGGTCGCGATGCAACAACCGAATCGCGTCGGCGATGGCGTCTTCGCTCACCGTGGCGATGGCGTCGAGCGCCGCAGCGCCTTGGCGGTACATCTCATCGTCCACGCGACCCGCGAGTCCGTCAGCGAGTGTGGGTAGATCAGGAATGTCCACCGCGTGTCCCTGATTGAGCGCGAGCGACATCGCATTGGTGCGATTGCTTTGTGCGCCGAGCACTTTGATGTGCGGCGCGGCGTGGCGTGTGTAGCCGCCAATGCCGCCGACGAAACCGCCACCGCCGACGCACACGACCATCGCCGCGATGTCGGGGCGCGCGTCGAGCATCTCGAGTGCGACGGTGCCGGCACCTGCGAGCAAAGTGCGGCCCGTGCACGGACTGACAAACGTTGCGCCGGTGCGAGCAGCAAACGCCTTGGCCGCGTCTTCGGCATCGTCGTACGAAGCTTGCGATGAATCGATCACCGCGCCGTGCGCGAGAATCTTGTCGCGCTTCACGGCGGGCGCGGTGGACGGCACGAACAGCGTCGCGCGTACTCCCAGCTGCTCGGCCGCCATCGCCACGCCGATGCCGTGATTTCCCGCGGAGGATGCGACGACGCCAGCGGCGCGCTGCGCAGGACTCAGTGACAGCAACGCATTCAGCGCGCCGCGCAGCTTGAACGACCCACCGATTTGCTCGCACTCCAACTTGAGCAACACTTCGCCGCCGAGTTTCGCGGAGAGCGTCGGCGAAAAAGCGAGCGCTGTGCGGCGCACAAATGGCGCGATGCGCGTCGCGGCCGCACGAATCTCATCAGCAGTTGGAAGAATGGACTCGCTCGCCATTCCCAAACCTACTGAGGCGCGTGGCTACTTCGCGAACATCTTGATGTACGTGTCGGCGTCAAACTTGGACCGCGCGCGCGCGAGTGACATCGGCCGAATCACGCCGAAGACCGGCTTATCGAACCACGGCCGATCGAACTTGCCGAAGCACCACTGAATGCCGCCGTAGCTCGACGGGTCGCGCCCGTCGAGTCCGTACTTGTTGTTGAGCAGAATGAGATGGTCGAGCGCGTGCTTGTAGCGCGCCGTCCAGAGTAGCACCGACTTGCCCCAGAGCATGCGCGTGACATTGTGCATGTAGCCGGTGCGCACGAGCTCGCGCTGCGCGGCGTTCCAGAGTTCGTCGTGCGACTCGGCTTGCTCGAGCTGATCTAGTGAATAGATGGCTTCGCGCGGATCGTCTTTGTGTTGTTCCATTGAGCGATGCGCCCAGTCGGGAAGTCCGCGCAGCTTGCCGTGGTTCGCATTGCGCACGCAGAAGTTGAACGAGAGCTCGCGCCAGGTGACGAGTTCATCTTCGAACTTCTGCACGGAGGCTTTGTGCGGACTCTCGCGCACGGTGCGCAGGACTTCGGCGGCGGAGATCTGCCCGAAGTGCAAGTACGGAGACAAGCGCGACGAGCCGTTCGTGTCTTTCGGTTCGTTGCGCCGCTCGGGGTAGTCGGCGAGGCCGTCGTTGTAGAACCTTTTGAGCCGTGCGCGTGCGCCGGCGAGACCGCTCGCGAATGGCACCGCGGGCACAGCGTGGTCAATCTCACACGAAGCGACGGCGCGAGGAACATCGAGCGAATCGAAGTCGAGGCGTTCAACGTCGAGCGAGTTGAACAGTGAATCAGCGAACTCGTGCCTGGGCGCGCGATCCTTCACCGGCTGCAGCGCGTGATCGATCACCTTTGCAATCTTCGGACGAATGGTGCGCGCGGCGTACTCTTCCTTCACGAACGCACCAAACGGCACGATGCAGTGCGACTCCACTTCAATGACCGCACACGGCGCACGCTCAGCGAATCTTGCAGTGCGCGCCGCGATGCCTGCGGTGGGAAACAGATCCGTGACCACGAGTGCCGCGCGCGCCGCGAGACCATCCACCACGCGTCGGTTGTCCTCGCGTCGGCGGCGCAAAACAAACTGGTAGCGCAGGCCCAAGCGCGCGGCGCGCTGATGCAGTGCGCGCGCGTTCTCCAAAATCACCGTGTGAATACGATCATTGGCGTGCTCATATGTGGGGTCTAAGCCCTGATGAATGAGCAGCGGCAGGCCCAAGCGATCGGCTTCGCGGATGGCGTAACGCAGTGCCCAGTTCTCTTCAAACCGTTGGGTCGCCTGCATCCAGTAGAGCACAAACTCTCCGTGCGGTTGCACCGCGCCCAGGTTGGCGCGGCGGGTGCGCAGCGAGAGGGAATCGGCGACGAAGTCGGAGGTCAGCGAGTGTGCGGGGGTCACAGCTAATGGAAGAAAAGGGGGTGGCGCAGGGTTCCCAGCGCCACTAGGTTTCTCCCCATCGGCGGCCTCGCCCCAGTCCCACAGGGCGAGGCCGTATGCGTGACCGGAACCAATCTGCGTCGTCCAGGGTAGGTAAGGAGACGAGGGACCTGACCGGTGCGCAATCTGGGGCTGTAGCTCAGCTGGGAGAGCGCTGCAATCGCACTGCAGAGGTCAGGGGTTCGATCCCCCTCAGCTCCACTGATTTTGAAGTATCGCTGGACCCCAACGCAGGAATGAAGCCCACCGCTGTTCGGTAGGACGTAGAGTTCCAATGACGGCGCGTGAGGCACTCCCTGCGGGGCCAGCAACTACTATGCGGCGCGAACTACGGTTCGCGCCGTTTCTTCTTTCTAGACGTGAGACTTGAGATGTGAGACTTGAGAGGGGACGG
>JAYUWY010000193.1:0-3730 GCA_043753285.1 Gemmatimonas sp.
GTCTCACGTCTCACGTCTCATGTCTCACGCCTCATGTCTCAAGTCTCAAGTCCGGCCCTCACCAACGACGTCTCTTTCGCGAGCATAACTCGCTTGCGATCGATCCCCCACGCATACCCCCCAAGCTCCCCACTCGCTCGAATCACGCGGTGGCAGGGAATGAGATAGCTCACGGGATTGCTGCCCACCGCGGTGCCGACTGCGCGTGAGGCTTTGGGATCACCCACGTGCGCGGCAATCGCGCCATAGGTCGTGACGTCACCGGCGGGGACATCTAACAACGCACGCCACACCTTGAGCTGAAAGTTCGTGCCCTTCACGTGCAGCGCGAGTGAAGGAATCGCAGAACTCCCCGGTGCAGGAAAAGCTTTGGCCACCACCGTGCGCGTGGAGTTTTGATCGGGCGTCAACTGCGCGAGTGGCCAATCGTGTTCGAGTCGGGCCATCGCTTCCTTGCGCGTCACTGGCGCGACAAACGCGAGATGACAAATGCCGCGCGAGGTAATCGCGATGAGACATTCGCCAAACGGCGTGGGATGAAAACCGTACTTCACCGTCACGCCGAGTCCACCGCGCTTGAGTTCGCCGGGTGTGACTGCCTCGGCGTTCACAACGAGATCATACAAACGGCCGGGACCAGACAGTCCCGCTTCGTACGTGGCTTCGAGCACAGGGCGACGCTCACGCAGCAGTTGCTTCACCACTTCGGCGGTGCGCTGTTGCACGAAGCGCTTGGGGCTGATGCCGGCCCAGCGCGTGAACATGCGCTGAAAGTGCGATTCGCTCAGCCCGACGTGCTCAGCAACGGAAGCGAGCGACGGGGCGGTGGCGCGTTCGCGATCGAGATACCGAATGGCGCGCTCAATTCGGGCGTAATCTGACGTGGTTTCCATCGACGTGTTGGTTGCGGTTCGATGGATAATGGGTGCGCGGCGAAGGCAGAGCGACCCGAAACTTGCGGTGAAGACTTATGACGGAAGACTTAAGACGGATGGAAATACCTTACGTCTTAAGTCTTCCGTCCGAACTCAGTAATCAACTGGCCGTAGGTAGCTTTCTCCAATCGCCGCGCCGCTCACCATCGCCACGGTGGGCAGTTTGCGCTTCCAGTGCGTGCCGTCCAAGCGCTTGGTCACTAACTTCAGCGCTTCGGCGGACATTCCCTTGGCGAGCAGCTCCTCGCGCGACCAACCGTGCAGCAGCCAGTTGAGAATTTCATCGGCCACGGCGTAGGTCACACCGAAATCCGCTTCGTCGGTTTGCCCAGCAACCAAGTCCGCACTCGCGGGCTTGTTCACGATCTCCGCGGGAATGCCGAGGTGAGTCGCGAGCGCCCACACCTGTGTCTTGAACAAATCGCCAATCGCATTCACTGGCGGCGAGTCATCGGCGTGCCACGTGAAGTAGCCGAGCAAGCGCTCGCTCTTGTTGCCGGTACCGAGCGGAAGCGCGCGATGCTTGGCGCTCAAATCGAAGAGCGCAATCATGCGCAGGCGCGCCATCACGTTGCCGCGACGCGCGTTGTCGGCATCGGGCTCGGCGGCCAAGTAGCCGTCTACTGCTGCGGAGATGTCGAGCGTGCGCTGGTGAATGCCGAGCTGATTCATCACGAGCTCAGCGTGCGCGAGCGAGTCTGGGCTCGAGGTGCGATACGGGAGTCGCACGCCGATGACATTCTCTGGACCAAGCGCGCGTGCAGCGAGTGCCGCGACGACTGCGGAGTCCACACCACCTGAAACACCAACCACGGCTTTGGTGAAGCCACGACGAGCAAACTCATCGCGCAAGAACGCCACGAGCCACTGCTCAACGAGTTTTGGATCAATCGCGAGCGCCGGCGGCGCACCGTGTCCTTGAATGCCGGTCGCCACGACAGGCAAGTGACCGACAGCGGCAAGCGGTACATCACGCGTGGGAAGTGCGGGACGCGTTGACGGAATCGCTGCCGTGTTCGGCGTGGATGCAGTAACGCGGCCCTGCGCGGCGCCGCTCACCACGCGGTCGAGTTCGCTGCGCATGAACGGCAACGCGGCCTTCAAATCTGACAACAACGGCAAATCCGCACGCACGCGCACGATGTCGGCGAGTTCGAGCGTAGCCGTCACCATTGCTTCATCAAACAGCGGCGCGCGCACGCGCACATCACCACGCGGTCCAACGACCATTGAGCCGCCTTGGAACATGCGGCCGCCTTCGCTGCCCACGAGATTCGCGAGCACGCAGTACACGCCGTGTTCGTCAGCGATGTCGCGCACGAGGCGTTCCCAACGCGTCACGCTACCGGGCTGCGAATCGCCTTCCGTGGGCGCGATGCCGCGCGCCGGAGCCGCGGCCACCACACACACCACCTGCGCGCCGTCGAGCGCGGCAATGGTGCCGGTGAGCGAGTGCCACGCGTCTTCGCAAATCAAAATCGCGGCGCGGCCCCACGAGGTATCAAACGCCTGCACGCCATAGCCGCGCTCAACAAATCGTTCTTCGTCAAAGAGCGAGTACGTGGGCAAGAAATTTTTGCGGTGTAAATGAACAATCCGCGCACTGGAGCCGCCACCAAACGCAATGCAGGCTGCGCTGTTGTGCAGCACGCCAGTGCTCGCGACTTCGTAGAAGCCAATGATGACGTCCACTGCCGGCATCTTCGGAGCCAACGATGCAAATCGCGCATCCAGCTCCGCGGCCAAACGATCGACGCTGATGGCCAACTCGCGCACGCCGCCTTCCACGAAGTAGCCCGTGGTCACCGTCTCCGCGAACACCACCAACTGTGGACGCGGCTCAAGAGACACCGCTTGCGCCACCAAGGCCGCAATGCGGTCGAGGTTGGCTGTGAGGTCGCCTTTCTTGGGGCGAAATTGGGGCAGCGCGAGGGTAAGCAAGGTCCGTGAAAGTTACACAGAGTCGGGCGCGCTGGGTGGCAGCGGTTCACCGCTTCGGCGCGAATGGGGTAAAATGCATCCTGTGCGCCCAACTCTTCGCCTGCTGTCGGTACTCGGATTCGCCCTCGCGACGTCGCTCGAGTCGCAAGACACAGCGCGCGTCGAGGCCTGGCAGCTCATTCCGCCAGCCCAGTCGTCGCTGGTCTTGGCGCGCGACGGATCACTGATTGGCGAGATCGGCCGCGAATGGCGGACGTCCATCAACCTCGGCACGCTGCCGCGCTACGTACCAGGCGCGTTTGTCGCCGTGGAAGACCGCCGCTTCTACCAACATGACGGCGTGGACGTTGTTGGCATCGCCTCGGCCATTCGCGACAACATCCTCGGCGGCAGTCGCGGCGCGAGCACCATCACGCAGCAACTCGTTGGCAACATGCATCCGACGCTTATTGATCGCACGGACCGCTCGCTGTCGCGCAAAGTGCGCGAGCAGCGCGCCGCGCGAGAGATGGAGCGGCACTACACCAAGAATCAGATTCTCGAAGCGTATCTCAATCAGATTCACTTCGGTCGCAATTGGTACGGTATCGAATCCGCAGCGCGTCACTACTTCGGAAAGTCTGCGTCTGACCTGAGCATTGCCGAAGCCGCGTCCTTGGCCGCGCTGCCAAAGGGTCCAGCGATTTACGATCCCATTCGCCACCCCACGCGCAACAAGAATCGTCGCGATGCAATTCTGGGATTGATGGCGGATCAGGGCTACATCACGGCGCAGCAGGCAACGCTCGCGCGCGCCGAGCCAATTCGCACGGTGCCCAACCTTGGAATGAGCGTCGCCGCGCCGTACTTCGTGG
>JAYUWY010000194.1:0-1844 GCA_043753285.1 Gemmatimonas sp.
ATCAGGGGCGCGCAGCGACGACCATCAAGCGTCGCATCTCGGCGGTACGTACCTGGTATCGCTTCTTGTTGTCCGAGGGCGTGGTGAAAGCCGACCCCAGCGAGAAGATCGAGAGTCCGCGCGGGTGGCGGCGCTTGCCTGATGTGCTCACGGTCGCGGAGGTTGAGCGACTCATTGATGCGATTGGGCTCGATGATCCGATGGCGTTTCGCGATCGCGCGCTGTTGGAGCTCGCATATGGCGCGGGGCTACGCGTGAGCGAGTGGTGTTCGCTCGACGTGAAAGACGTGATGCTCGACGAACTTGTCGTGCGTGTGTTTGGCAAAGGTGGCAAGGAGCGGCTCGTGCCTATTGGCCGTAAGGCGTCGGGCGCTGTTTCGATGTATTTGCGCGAGTTGCGGCCCACGCTGGAGAAGGGGAAGGGCGAGGGGCGTCTGTTCT
The DNA here is from genome assembly GCA_043753285.1 of Gemmatimonas sp. Classification (GTDB taxonomy): domain Bacteria; phylum Gemmatimonadota; class Gemmatimonadetes; order Gemmatimonadales; family Gemmatimonadaceae; genus Pseudogemmatithrix. The sequence continues at coordinate 442 of JAYUWY010000194.1, forward strand.
TGAATTCGCGTGGGCGTCCGCTGCAGCGGATGGTGGCTTGGACGATCTTGAAGAAGATTGTCGAGCGTAGCGGCGTGACGAAGCCCGTGACACCGCACACGCTAAGACATAGTTTTGCGACGCACCTGTTGGAGGGCGGCGCAGATTTGCGGGCCGTGCAGGAGATGTTGGGGCACGCGGATATTTCGACGACTCAGTTGTACACGCACGTGGATCGTGAGCATTTGCGGCAGGTGCACAAGCAGTTTCATCCCAGAGGCTAACAGCTCCGAGGATTTCAGATGAGCGCAGCACGACTAGTGCACCGCGAGCTTGCGATCGAGAACCTAGACATGTCTCTGAGGCGGTCTGAGAGCATTGTCTCCTTCGTCGGCCCACTTGGAAGCGGAAAGACTACGCTTCTCAGGGAGTTCCGTGCGCGAGACGAGGAGTGCCATTTGCTCATCGAACTATCGCGACGCGCTAAGAATGGATTCTCACTGCCCGCTTTGGTTGCGGCGGTGTCCGACGCACTTTTGCAGGCTGGGGCCTCACGAGATTCCATACCGGAACAGAACTTGGAGCCGGCGGTTGCGCTTCACAGGATGCTTCGAGGCTTTGCAAGCCACCGACGCATTGACGGTCGGTTCGCAGTGTGTGCGATTGACGGCCTCGACGAACTTGAGGACACCGAGCTCTCCATAGCGCTCCAGGTGTTTGACGCGCTCCCGCTCAACACTATCGGACTGAAGTTTGTTGTTGCGGTTGCACCCGACACGAAGCTAGAGGCTCACCTCGCTGCAAACGATTCTGCGACCGACCTTCGTGCGGGGTGGCTGAGTGCCCGCGAAGTCGCGGAGATGCTGTCCGATGAGAATCTGAGGGACGAGGACTGCCGTTCCATTCACCACGGAACCGGCGGGCTTGCGTCTTCAGTTCGCCTCGCACGAGAACTCCTGGTGAGAGGTACGGTGCCAACGAGTGTAGCCGCAGTAGCGGCGCGCGGACACGAACATTTGGTTGATGCGCTGTGGCCCACTCGCCGAGAGGATGAAGATATTGTTGCGATTCTCGCTTTCGCAGGCGGCCCGCTCCGCGCCGAAGAGATTGCGATTAGCCTATCAGTTGAGCCGGAGGTCGCAAGCATGCGACTCGGTCAGCTTCCGCTGCTCGGGGAAGATTCCATCGGGAGGTGGTTCGTTGCGGACCCCGCAATCTGGCAGTACGCCCGTCGGCGACTCGCGCCTCGAAGGAGCGAGGTTTCCCAGATGTTGTTGGAGTCGGCGCAGTCCGGACTTCTCGCGAAGGGTCACGACACGCACGGCTATCTTGTGCATAGCGGACTCTCGGCCGAGCTCATCTCGTTTCTTACGCCGGCAGTAGTCGCTCAGCATGCCGAGAAGACCAGCAGTACAGCTGAGTTC
>JAYUWY010000195.1:0-3723 GCA_043753285.1 Gemmatimonas sp.
ACTCCCGCTGCAACTCCCGCTGCAGCCGCCGCGCGACGTAACGACACGCCGCGCGTGATTCTCTCCTTCCCAACGAACGCAGCGGATATCCTGCTCTCCGGTACGCTCGACAACGGCGCAGCGCTCGCAGGTAAAGCGCAGGTGGTGGATGCGCCCATCGGCGAAGGCCACGTGGTCATGTTCGCCATTCGCCCGTTCTGGCGTTGGCAGACACACGGCACGTTCTTCCTCGGCTTCAATACCATTCTCCACTGGAATGATTTGAGCGTCGGTCGCTGAGCTACTGAACACAAACCGCCCGCACTCTTACGGAGTGCGGGCGGTTTGTCGTTTACGCGTTCATTCGCGCTACGTACGCGTCTCGGAATTTTGCGAAACCGTCAGCGTCTTGGCGGCTCGTGACTACCCAACGATCGCCGTCGAGCGAATCAATCTCTAAGTGCTCGACGGTTGTTGTCTTCTTGAGTCTCGCCTTGCCGATGTTCTGCCAGGGCCAGTGCGTGGTGCTCGCATCGGCGCCTGAGAGCGAGGCGTACTCTCGCGTGATGCCCGTGTCGTCGAGCGTGTACATGGCATCACCCGCAAGTCGTCGCAGTGCAAACACCGTCATGCCAACCACAAGAATCGCGGCCACGGTGTTGGGGACGGCGTACGCGACCACCTGAAACGTCGCGGTGAGCGTGAGGCCCCACAGCGCGAGCATACCCTTCCAGCGCCGCGCGCCAAACACGCGGCACTGTACGGAGATGCCCGCACTGACTTCGCTCACGGCGCATCTCGCAACTCGATGCGCGCGATTTGTCGCACCCAGCGAGATGCGCGCGAGTCACCGAGCACAATGATGCGCAGCGGTCCGCGCTCTTCGTCGAGCGCGGCGCCGTTCTCGCGACGGACCACGACCACTGTGGTATTCGAGAGCGTAGCGTCGAGCTCAGCGAGCGTCATCACAATGCGGTAGCCGTCGCGGCCAGTGAGAATCACAAGCCGGCGCAGGGCGGGGCCTCGCAGCGAGTCGACGGGGCCCGCCTCCGCGGCGAGAATCACGTCCTTCAAGAGCACGCCTTCGTACTTGAGCGTCGTGCCGTGATCGAGCGTCTCGCCGCTGACGCGCGGCAAGCGCGCGAGTGCCGCGGCATCGAGCACGCGCTCAGCGCCATCCACGCGGCGCACGGTGAGGGACTGGCTTTGCGCCGCGAGCGGCGACGCGAGGATGAGAGCAACGACGAGTAGAAAACGCATGCCGGAACCTAGTGGCCGCGTTACGGCCGTTCAATCCACCGATACAGTGCACCACCCACAACAAGCGTGCCGAGTGCGGCGAGAATCACGCTGGGCCGCTGCCAGACAGTGAATCCAATCATCCACACACTGAGCGCCGCGAAGAGCATGGGAGTGAACGGATACCACGGCGTGCGAAACGGACGATCTGCCATTGGCTGCGTGTGCCGCAGCTTCATCAGGCCCGCAACCGCAAGAAGGTTCATCAGATTGAGCACGATGCCCGCGTACGCGAGCACGGTCTCGAAGCTCGCGGTAGCAATCAGAATCGCGATGAGAGCCAGCTGAACCGCAAGCGCACGACGCGGCACGCCATCCGCGGCGCGGGCGCCGAGCCATGAGAGCTTCGCTGAGCCCGCACCGACGGCTTGTGTGACACGCGAGCCCGCGAGCAAGAAGCCAGAGATCGTTGCGATGAGCACGAGTGCGATGAGCGCAGACATCGCCCGTCCGCCCATGTCGCCCAAGATGCGTGTGCCGGAGAGCGCACCGACTTCTACCGTGCCGCGGAGCGCGTCGAGCGGCACCGTGCGCAAGAACACCCAGTGCAGCAACAAGTACATCACAGCTACGAGCACAACCGCACCCACGGCCGCGCGCGGAATGTTGCGCTGCGGCTCGCTCACTTCGCCGGCCACGTAGCCAATCGCATTCCAGCCCGTATACGCGTACACCACGTAGATGAGCGAAATCGCAAACGGCGCCGACGTAATCTCATCCCAGGCGGCAACGCTCGGCGCAAATGAGATGGGCTCCACGGGGCCAACCCACAGACCCACCACGACGAACGCCGCGATGATCACAATCGTCGCGCCTGTTGTCGTGAGCTGAAAGATTCGCGCGCGACTCACACCGGTGAAATGCACCACGGCAACGAATACGAGCACCAGCGCGGTTGCCGTCATGGGAGGCACGGCTGCGACCTGTGCGGCGTAACGCCCAAACGCGATCGCCGCGATCGCGATGGGCGCCGCGAATCCCGCTGTCATCGAGACGAACCCACCGATGAAGCCCAGCATCGGCGACCACGCTTCGGTGAGATACACGTACTCGCCACCGCTGCGCGGATGCATGGCGCCGAGTTCGGCGTAGCAGAGCGCGCCGCTCAAGGCGAGTAATCCGCCCACGGCCCAGAGTGTGAGTAGCGCGAAGCCGCTGGACAGGCTCGCGACTTGGAAGCCCAGCGAGGTGAACACGCCCGTCCCAACCATGTTGGAAACGAGGACCGAGACGGCGGCGACTAGTCCGAACGTACGAGCGGGCGATTGCACCACGCTCATCGACGGCTGAACACAGTGCCGTGGGGAATACCACCAATGTCCGCAATGGTTCTGTCACGCGAGAGCATGCCCGTCTGCGGATTGAACTTGAGCAGCTCCACTCGACGCGCCATCGTCTCGTATCCGGTGACAACAACGCGGCGCTGATCGGGCGACACGGCGAGCCAGTGCGGCACATCCGTACTATCGAATGCAACGCGAGACACTTCGCGCGGCGCCGATGGGTTTGAGATATCCAGTGCGACAACCGCCGAGTACGCTGGTACTGTTACGAGGTAATAGTTGCCCACGATCGCGGGAATGGCGCAGTTCTCGCTCGGCTTCTGGGGAAATGATGCCACGAGTCGCCCGCGCGGCGCGTCGCTGTCGAGTCCTTCCAGCAAATACATGCCGCATGCGAACGTGGAGACCATCACCGTGCGGCCGTCGCTGAGTAGTCGCGGCTCCGCGGTGTACTTGCCTTCGCCGCCGCGCGGTCCGTCCTCGAGCGCGAACGAGTGCAGCAATGTCAGATCTGAGAGACGCCACACTTGCACTTGGCGCGATGCTTCAAAATCGCCCACCATGTCCGTCGTCGTGGTGATGACGCGGTCGAGCGCTTCGACGACGAGTCCGCTGTACACGCGCGTGCCCGTGTCTACACTCGCTGGCTGTTGAGCCGATGCGCGCACGAAGGCTCCGTCGCGCGTGAGTTCCACCAGGCCGCCTGCACGCATCTTGCCCGCACTGTGCTGCATCTGATACATCGCGAGCACGTTGCCGTTGGGCAAGCGAATAAACGAATGCGGATGCGCATAGCCGCCCAAGTCTCCAAACTGCGTGACGATGGTCGGCGCGGCGCGGTTGGTCATATCGAACACCCAGCTCTGCCCCGAGCGGAAGCCGTTCACGAACAGACGCCCATCTGGTCCCATCTCGTGCTCTGAGTGATGCGGCCCGTTGCGAAGTCCTGGCACGGGTACCTTCGTGAGCACCGTTCCGGCAGTCGCGCTCCCCTCGGAGACGTCAATGACGGCGAGGAAGTCGGGCTGAGTGCTGTCCGCCCCCGCCGTCCACGCGTACAGGAACTCTCGGTCATCACTGGGCGACGCGCATGCGTTGAACGCCGCTGCACAGCAGAGTACGGAAAGCTGCCGAACCATCGCGAGACGCACGGGAATCTGCC
>JAYUWY010000196.1:0-7516 GCA_043753285.1 Gemmatimonas sp.
TGCGCTTCGTTCGTCTCCAGCGACACCTGATTCACCACCCACAAACCCAACTCGGCGAGCGTCACGTTGCCGCTTTGATCGGCGTCCGCCATGCCGTAGAGACCATTGAGTAGGAAGTATGTAAATGCGCCGTGTCCTTCCCACCGATCGCCTTCCTGAGAGTCTTGATCTCCGGAACTCGACACGATGCGTCGTACGTTGGGGCCGAGGCTTGCGGCCGCTCGACTCATTTGATTGGACCCAAACAGAGTGCCTGATCGGCAAGCGTCTAGAATGAGGAGGACGGGGCTCGTGGCGGGGAGGTAGCTCGCAAGTTTGTTGATTGCTTCAAGTGGGATGCCGCGCCGCGCGATGTTGCTGGAGTCGGCGTCGTGAGGAAGCAGGTAGCCTTCTACTACGTTCTGTAGTGCGTCCACACCGCCGTGGCCGGCAAAGTAGAAAATCAGTTCGTCGTTTTCCTGTGTGAGCTCAACGAGATCGCGATACGTATCCATCACACGTTCGCGCGTCGCATCCCGATTGAGCAGGATGATCATGGTATCGATGCTCGCGGCCGAGGCCGGCGAGCGCAGCCAGCCCACAAACGCCATGGCGTCGACGGTGGCGTAGCGCAACTGCGGGATACGGCGATCCGCGTACTCGTCCACACCGACGATAAGCGCGCGGCGCTTGCCCGCGATACGCTGTTGCTGATTGCGCTGCGGGATCACACCGCGATTGCCGACCTGCGCATCCACGGGCACGGACTGCAAGCCGAGGAGTGCGGCGACGACAACCAAGAGTCGCTGAGTGGTGCGCATAGTCACCTAGACGGAGAACGAGAGAGGAATATTAGTTGTAAAGCATCCATTGGAAATCGCCACCGGCGGGGCAGTCCACCAATCGCGGGCCCCAGGTGGAGACAGAGCCGTCAGTGAATCCCGCACGGGCGTAAATGCGGGTCTGGCCGCCAATGACATACGTATAGAGGTCGCCCCAGGGAGCCACGTCGCCGCGGAAGATGCCCTCGGCGTAGGTGGCGACGTACAGGCTGGTGCGGTTGTCGTAGTGGACTTTGCAGCTGGTGGTGCCGCGGGAGGCGGTCCCGGCAGGGGCCTTGGCGTCGGGGGCCGGCTCGCCGGCTTCACCGCGCACGTTGGAGCCAGTGGCGGTGCGGATGTTCTCGTCGTCGGCCGGGTTCGTCGCGCCTCGTGCGGTGTTGGCACGATCGCGGGCTTTACCATCCACCTTGGACTGCGCGTCCAGGGGACTGACGGTGAGAGCGATTCCAAAGAGGATGGCGGCCACGGGAACGAACTGGCGGAACGGTTTTTGGGACATCGCGAGCTCCAACTGTAAAGGAGTTAGACGGACGAGAACGATCACGAACGAAGCACCGGTCGTCGCACTATGCTGATTGTGCATCCCTCTGACCATGTGGCGCAATGGGGACTCACTTCGTGTCATTGCGCGGTCGTTGTAATCATCGTTGCTTCCAGTGGTTCCATCAGTTCCTCAAGTTGTGTGCGTTTCTCACTCCGTGGTGATGCAGTGGGGTGCGCGCAGCGTGATGCGAATCACGCGATGACCTCGCAGGAACTTGCGGTGTACGATGCCACGAACAATCACGCGGTCACTTCCTCTCACGAACTGAGTACGTGCGTCTCATCTCTCTGCCGGTGCGTCAGTCGTTGTTTGCCATCGCAATGCTTTTCATTGCATTGCCCCTCACAGCGCAAACCAAGCGCGCTGTTGTCGTCGGCATCAATCGCTATGATGCGGTTGCATCGGCCACCGGGTCGCAGTTCACGACCACGCGTCGCATCACGAATCTCAATGGTGCGGTGAATGATGCGAGTGCGATGCGCGACGTGCTCGTGTCGCGCTTTGGCTTCTCGGCGACGAACACCACATTGATGACAGATGGCGCGGCAACGCGCGATGCGATCATTGGCGCAGTGAATGCGATGCTCGCACAGTCGCAGCGCGGCGATGTGGTTGTGTTCTATTATGCAGGCCACGGGTCACAGCGTCGTAACACGTTGTCGAATAGCCCGAGCCGCCTCGACCAAACAATTGTTGTCGCGGATGCCAACATTGGCGCGTTTGATATTCGCGACAAAGAGCTTGGGCGTCTGTTCAATCCATTCCTTGATAAGGGTGTGGAGCTGATTCTGATTTTCGATAGCTGCCACTCGGGTTCGATCACGCGCGGTGCGCTGTCGCAGGCGGTGGAGCGGTGGGCGGCTGTGGATGAGCGCGATGCTGCGGATCCGGGCCTCGGTGTAGATGAATCGCCGGATCGTCGCGGTGCGTTGGTGATTTCGGCCGCGCAGGATTATCAGAGTGCGTTGGAGCGCGCCGGCCCCAGCGGCGAGCCGCGCGGTGTGTTCACGGTCGCGTTGCTTGAAACATTGAATAGCGTGCCTCCGGGTGAATCGGCGGTGAACATTTTCCGCCGCATGCGCGCGCGGATGCAAATGGATGGCTTGCCGCAGGAGCCGGTGCTCGACGCCACGCAGGACCGTCAGCTGCGTCCGTTGTTTGGTGGCGCCGCTGCCGGCGACGGCACGACGTCGGTGGCCGTGTTGCGCATGGGTGCTGGTGGTATCGAACTCCAGGGCGGTCCGGCACTCGGTATTCGCGGCGGTGCGGTGCTCAAGAAGATTTCGAGCGGTGCAGACTCCTCGATTCGCATCACGATTGACACCGTGCTCGGCATCAGCCGCACGCGTGGTCGCGTGACGGCTGGTGACGCATCGAAGGTTCAGGTGGGCGATTTGTTTGTGCTTGAGCGCTGGGTATCGGCGCCGAGTGCTGGCGTGACGTTGTTTGTGCCACCGGCAGGTCCGGATGCTGCGGCGCTCCAGGCAGTGGCTGACTCTGCGGGCGAACTTCGCGGCGAAGATGGCATCGAATGGCTTGATGATCTCGCCGCATTGCCGATGGACTCGCTGCCGTTTGTGGTGATGCAGTGGGGCACGGCGGGTTGGGAGCTCAAGTTGAATGGCACCGCCGCAACAGCGCTGCCGCGTCGCATCACGCCCGCGTTGTTGCGTGAGCGTCTGGGTCGTTTGCGCGGGTCGGCAACAGCGGTGCGCTTCTTCTTGAACATGCCGCCGACGGCGAGCGTGGCGACGGCGCTGCGCGCGTCGTTCCCCGTGGGTAGCTCGGTGGCTGTGACGACGGACATCGCGAACGCGACGTACGCACTGGTGGGACGCAGCGGTCTATCGGGTCTGCAGTACGCGCTCGTGCAGCCGACGGCGTCGCAGGCGATCATGAACACATCGCCGTTGCCGTTGCGCACGGATTGGCTCGACATCGCCGAAGGTGAATCGCGCGTGGTGTCGCAGCTGAGCGATAAAGCCTTCACGCTCGCTCGCGTGCGCTCGTGGTTCCAGCTCGAAGCACCTCCGGGCGGCCGCACGTTCCCGTACCGTCTGGCGTTTCGTCGCGTGTCGGACGGTGCGCTGCGCACGGAAGGTCCGTTCCTCGCGGGCGAGACCTACGAGATTGAACTCGTCGCCGACTCGGCTGCCATCTCCGAGCGCATTGAGCGCCGTCGCATCTATGTGTTTGCGATTGACTCGCACGGCAACTCGGCGTTGATCTATCCGCAGTCGTCCAACGTGGAGAACCGCGCGCCGTTTGAGCGCGCACCGGGCGGCCGCTGGCCGACCAACATTCCGCTCGGCCCGCAGAGCCAGTTTGGCATTGGCGCGCCGTTTGGTGTGGACTCGTTTTTGTTGCTGTCGTCGGATGAAGTGATTGAGCCCTGGGCGTTTGAGTGGACCGGGGTTCGCAGCGCCACGCGCGGTGCAGGAGCTGGCGGTTTGTCGTCGCTGCTCGAGAACACCGGCAATCGTACACGGGGTACCACGACGCAGGCCCCGCTCAATTGGTCGCTCGACCGCATCGTTATTCGCACCGCCGCACCGTAAGTTTTGTCATCGCTCCCCATCACCCCGCGCATTCCAATGCACACCCTCCGTCATTTGCTCCACCGCGCCCTCGGCGCGTTTCTCCTGATTGGTTTGTCGACGACAGTCGTCGAGGCGCAGCAGAACCTCACGTCGAACAACGACAACATGATGTCGGTGCAGCAGCTGCGTGACATCACCGATCAGGTATTGGCTGATCGCGTGCGTCGCTTTGGTCGGGACACGGATCCGACCCGTCGCGCGGATATTGGCGGCATCATCAACGCCGTGCAGCGCTCGGTGGGCTACGACACGCATCCGCTCAAGTGGGAAATCGTAATGGACTCGTCGCTTAACGCGGCAGCCATTCCAGGTGGCGGCATGATCATTCACGTCGGCCTCGCGCTCTACTGCGATCAGTACGGCGCCCGTAAGGCTCCGACAGATGTTGCCGCGAAGCGTCGCGCCTACATGGGCTGCATGGCGGCCGTGATTGGCCACGAGTTCGGTCACCTCGAACTCGGTCACACCGAAAACGTCTCACGCACTGTGGCGCGTCGTAACGAAATGTCGCGTCGCTTGCGTCAGGCGTCGAGCATCAGCGCCGTGGTGCGCGACTCCGTGCTCATGAACGCGACGAAGTTTGAGCGCGACCAGGAGCTAGAAGCGGACCGTGCTGGTGCCGTGTACATCCTGCGCATCGGCTACGAAGTGCAGGACGCGATTGACTTGTTTGATTCGATGGACCGCGACGAACGTGGCGCGCGCAACTTCCGTCACAGCATCACCTGGACCGGTGGTCACCCGCGCGCCGCTGAGCGCGTGGCGATGCTCGAAGTTGCCCGTGGTCAGCTCAAGCTGTTGCAGCGCGATTACGACGACGCGATTGCGTTGATCGAAACCGGCGAACTGCCGGACTCCGCGCTGGCGATGATCAACCGCGTGTTGGAAGCGTTCCCGCAGATGGCAGCCGCGCAGCATGCGCGTGCCGTCGTGTTGGCGCAGCAGTGGCTCGCGGGCTCGGAGCCGGCGGACTTGCAGTTGCGTCCGATGTTGCCGGCGTACGATGCGCGCTTCATGGGCGCCATCCGCGGCAACAACCCGTCGCAGGGCATGGCCGCACGTCGTCCGGCCAAGGAAGCGTTCACCGCGTTGTTCACGCGTGACGCGCACCCGTACACGCTGTCCAATCTCGCAGTCATCGAAGCGTACGACGGCGAAGCTGCGCCGGCGCTTGAGAAGGCAAACCTCGCAGCCACCCGCGCTCCGCGCGATCAGGCTGTGCTCAACAACCTCGGCGTCGTGCACTTCATCGCAGGACGTAACACGGAAGCGCGCGATGCGTTTGTGCGCGCCGAGCAGGCTGCTGGCACCGCAGTCTCTGCGCAGGTGTTGTTCAACCTCGCGCGCGTTTCGCTCGCGCTGGGCGATCGTGAAGCCGCGAATCGCTATGTGAATCGTTACCTCCAGAAGGATCAGCGCTCCAATTGGGCACGCGAAGCGCAGGAGATTGCGCGCGTGGCTGGTGGCGGTGCACCGGGCGCACGTCCGTCCACGCCTGCGACGTCGCAGCCGGCAGTGACTGCCGCGCCGATGCCGTCCATGAGCGGCGCCGAGCTTGGCGCTTCGCGCTCGCGCATCGTGGCCGCGCTTGGTGAGCCGGCCGGTGGTCAGGACGCCGCTGGTAGCGTGTGGCGTTACCCGGCCCGAGGTCTGGCGATTGTGCTCGACGACGAAGGCAACGCCAAGATGTTCGTGATTGAGTCGCGCGCTGGTGGCGCACTCGGCGGCGTGACCGTGGGCGATTCGTGGGATGCTGCGCGTCGCCTGCACGGTGCGCCTGGCCTCGAGCAGCAGACGAATCAGGGCACGATGTACAAGTGGGATAAGGGCGCGTGGTCGCTGCTCGTCGTTGTGAACAACAACGTCGTGGTGGGTGTCGGCGCCGGCAGGAACTAATCTTGAATCTTCACTCCCTGTTGGGAGTGGTACTCCTCGCCGCGACGGCAGCAATGCCGCTCGCGGCGCAGGAGTTTTTGGGGCAGAGTCGGCCCACGATGCACGTGCTCAGCGTTGGCATTGAGGACTACGCCAACCCTGCGCTCGCGCAAACCAACGCAGTTCGTGATGCGCGTGCGTTTGCAGATTCCATGCGCGCGCTCGGTGACGGGTTGTTCAACGTGCAGGTGCGTGTGCTCACCGGTGCGGCGGCAACACGTCGCGCGGTGAAAGCGGCGATGGACTCAGTGCGCACGGCGTCGAGTCCAGATGATGTGTTGGTGTTCTATTACCGCGGATTGAGTTCGTCGCGGTTTCTCGTGCTTGCAGACACAGTGCCATTGCCGCCTCCGCCGAGTGCTCCGGGCGCGCAGCCGCCAGCGTACTTCGAAGCACGTCTGCTCCGTGCGAGTGTACTCGGCGAATGGCTCACCGTGGTTTCGGCGCAGCATCAACTGTTGGTGCTTGAGTCGCCCGATGGCGCTGGCTTCTTCCACGCGGCGCGCGAGTTGCTTGCGGCTCCTGAGGGCGCGTTGCGCGCCACGCGCGATCTCATGGTGCTTGCGACGCCCGGTGCGCCGAGTGGCGTGCTCACGGCGGCGCTGCTGGAGAGTTTGGGCGAGGAGCGACGCCACGCGACTGTCGCGCTGGGATCGACGCTGGCGCAGCGCGTGATCGACAAGCTCGACGCGCCGATCGTTGTGCATCAGGCGGGCGCGGACGTGGTGCTGGGTGCGGCGCGTACGGCCGCAGCGGTCGCGACAGCACAGGCGCTACGCGATTTCACACCGTGGTCCGCATGTGCCACGGCGTGTCCAATCATCGAGCTACTCGTCGTCGAGAACGGTCACACGCTCGTGGGACGTACGCGACGCTTGGCTGCAGATGCGCTGGTTTTTGTGAATGGTCGCCGCGCGCGTCGTGAGGGCGAGCGACTTGAGGTGGAACTACCACCGGCCGCTATTAAGCGGCCGGTGCAGGTGCGCGTGCTGAACGCAAATGGGACGCGCTACGAGTCCACGCTCGGACTGCCTTAAATCACGACCGCAGTTCCGCTGGCGCTGACCATGAGCATGCCGCCTGTCGCGCCCACGGTGATGTTCTCGTAGTCGAGGTCCACACCCACGACAGCATTGCCGCCGAGTTCGCGCGCTTGCGCCATCATTTCATCGACCGCGATGGTCTTCGCTTTGCGCAGCTCTTCCTCGTACGCCGCTGAGCGCCCGCCGACGATATCGCGGATCCCGGCGAAGAAATCGCGGAAGATGTTGGCGCCGAGGATAGCCTCGCCGGTCACCAGTCCGAGAGTCTTGCGAATGGGCTGGCCGTCGATCGAATCGGTGGTGACTACGAGCATCGCGAAACTCCGGAGGAGGGAAGTGCGAGCGAATTGGGACCGGTCGCTGCTACTCAATACACGCTAGATGGTGCGGCAGTTTCGCTCAAGGGCGGCGCCCCCCTTGCCGCTTCTCTAGCAGGCGTTTGCTTTCTCTCCATGGCCTCCAGTCTCCTCGCCCTCCTCGACGATATCACCACGCTGCTCGACGATGTTGCCGTCCTCAGCAAAGTGGCAGTGCAGAAGACTTCTGGCGTCGTGGGCGATGACCTCGCGCTCA
>JAYUWY010000197.1:0-1838 GCA_043753285.1 Gemmatimonas sp.
CACCGGCGCGGTGGCGCAGTGGTACACGTACAAGCCTGGGTTGAGCGCCGTGAACGTGAACGTCGCAGTCTGACCAGGAATCACGAGCGACGCTGAGGCGCCGCCACCTGGGCCGGTGACCGCGTGCAAGTCAATGTTGTGAGGATTCTTGCTCGAGGGATGATTGGCGAGATGGAATTCCACCTGATCGCCTTCACGTACGCGAATGAACGAACCCGGCACCGTGCCGCCGAAGCTCCAGTACGTGTAGTCCACGCCATCCGCGAGCCGCGAGGTCTGCTCGTGCGCCTCGAGCTTCACGATCACCTTCGTGGCGTGGTTGCGCTCAATGGGCGGCGGCACCATCGGCGGCGATGTCAGCACGGCCACCTCCTCGCCGCGAATACCATCTCCACCGCAACCAAGGGCCAGCGAGGAGACTGCAGCGAGCACAAGCACGTGGCGCATAGACATCGAGGGCTCCGGTGGGGGCGTACTATCGACCCTACCCCGGTCGAGCGGCAAAGGTGCGAGCAGCCTCCAATAGCTACTATGCAGACTTCGCGCGCGTCTTTCGGCGAACCCGTCGCATCCCCGCGACATAGCTGCGCAACACCGCATTCATTCGCGTCTGGTAGCGCGGCCCGCTGGTGCGAAACCACTCCAACACGTCCTCGTCCACGCGCAGCGAGATGGCGCGCTTGGCGGTCGGGATCGTCAGAATCGCTGACTCCCAGAAGTCAGCCGGCAAATCGGCAAGCTCCGGCGGTGACGTGCGCGCGATTTCGGCGTCGCTCACGCGTCGCAGCTGCGCGAGTTTTGCACGGCCGCGGCTAGGCTTCTTTGTCGTAAGTTTCGTCATACGCTGTCCGTTCCCGTTGGTTGCTCCGCGCGCGGTCATCGACGCGCTCAAGAGTCGGGCCGCCAAAGACAAGTGACGCGAACTCGAAGTCGAATCCGCGCTCCTCGAAATTCGCCGCGCTCTTCTGCGTATCCCAAGAGTATCGCACCCCGCGGTATACGTTTGTATATACAAATATGCAAGGCAAAACCCCGCCGAGCAAGTGCTTATATTTCGTTGGTGAGCGCCCTGCCAAATCTCCCCGCCCCCCGTGGCGAAAAGCCCCGTGTCCTCGCCGCCATGAGCGGTGGGGTGGACTCGTCCGTTGCCGCCGCCTTGCTCGTGCGCGACGGTTACGACGTTATCGGCGTGACGATGAAGCTCTTCAAGGACGGCGGCGATCTCCCCGACCGCCCCTGCTGCTCGCTCGACTCCGTGAACGACGCGCGCCGCGTCTGCGAGGCGCTCGGCATTCCGCACTACGTGCTGAACCTGCAGGACGTTTTTAGCCGCGATGTCGTCAGCGATTTTGTGGCCGAGTATGCCGCCGGTCGCACGCCGATTCCCTGCGTGCGCTGCAATACGTTCACCAAGTTCCGCGACTTGCTGGTGAAGGCCGACGCCATCGACGCGCCGTTCATCGCGACGGGTCACTACGCGCGCGTCGCCGACGGCCGCCTGATGCGCGGTGTGGACGACAACAAGGACCAGACGTATTTCCTCTGGGGCATTGAGCGCGCAATTCTCTCGCGCATGATTCTCCCCGTAGGCGCGATGACGAAGCCAGAAACACGCGCAATCGCACGTGAACTCGGCTTGCTCACCGCCGAGAAGCCGGAGAGTCACGAGATCTGCTTTGTGCCCGACGGCGATTACGTGAAGGTGCTCGAGCGCGAATTGCCCAGCGATGCACCGGCACTCACGCCGGGACCCATCGTCACGATGAGCGGCGAAGTCGTCGGCATGCACGAAGGCTTCGCGCGCTACACCATCGGCCAGCGTCGCCGCTTGCCCGGTG
>JAYUWY010000198.1:0-7506 GCA_043753285.1 Gemmatimonas sp.
GCCGCTTCGATTTCTTCGGCGGACCAAAACGGTACGCCACGTGGCTCAGGCATCGGTTTCCTCGCGCAACCCGGCCAGCAACTCGGCGCGCGCAAAGTCCGCTTCGTCAGTGACCTTCATCGCGGCTTCACTACCGCGCACGACGTGCACCGGAATGCCCAAGCGCTCGCACAGCGCGGCGTCGTCAGTGGCCGACGCGTGCCAACCGCCAGCCTTGGCTTCGCGATGCGCGCGCTCAATAATCTCGCGCGGAAATCCCTGCGGAGTCTGTGCGCGCCACAATCCCTCGCGCGACACAGTCTCCACGATGCGACCGTCCGCGTCAACACGCTTCAGCGTGTCCACCACGGGCAACGCGGCAATAGCGCCGTGTCCCTTCTTCGCCTCAGCAATTACGCGGCGAATCATTGCTTCGCTCGCCAGCGGACGCGCGGCGTCGTGAATCAATACCGTGGTGCATTCAGCGGGCAGATCTTCAAGTCCATTCGCCACAGACTCGGCGCGCGTGTTGCCGCCAACAGAAATCAGCAAACGGTCTGGATCGCTCTGAAACAGCCAGGGCGGCGGATCGCCGGCGAACTGGCGCGGCATCACGCACACAACCATCGCGACTTCTAGAATCTTTTGGAATGTTTGCAGTGAGTGCAGCAGCATCGGCTTTCCCGCCACCCAGCGCAGCTGCTTGAGCTCGCCGCCACCCACGCGGCTGCCCGAGCCACCTGCCACGACCACCACGCCAACGCGCGTCATCGGAACAACGCGCGAAACAGCGCGACGAGATCGGGAACCGCTTCCACCTTCATCTGCTTGGGCGCGCGCTTCGGTACTGAGCGCGCACTCACAAACGCACGGCGCATGCCCATCTTCTCAGCTTCGAGCAAACGACGCTCGGCTTGCGACACGCCGCGAATCTCACCACCGAGTCCCACTTCACCGAGGAAGATGGCATCGCCCGGCAGCGGTTTGTCGTAGAAGCTCGACGCGAGCGCCGCGGCCACGGCGAGATCACCCGCTGGCTCTTGCACGCGCACACCACCAACGACATTCAAGAACACGTCGAGCTGCGCGAACGAAAGTCCAGCGCGCTTGTCGAGCACTGCAAGCAACAACGCGAGACGACGCCCATCATACCCAGTGCTCACACGCTGCGGAGTGCCGAAGCCAGCCTTCGCGGCGAGTCCCTGCACTTCGAGCAGCATGGGGCGCGAGCCTTCCATCAAGCAGGTCACCGCACTGCCACTCGCTGGTGCATCGCTCCGCTCGCTCAAGAAGAGAGCCGAAGGATTGTCCACGGCCTCAAGTCCCTGCACCGTCATGCGGAACACGCCAATCTCGTCCACGCTGCCAAAACGATTCTTCGTCGCGCGCAGCACGCGGTGATCCGCCGAGCCTTCTCCTTCGAAGTACAGCACCGTGTCGACGATGTGCTCAAGCGTCTTCGGGCCAGCGATGCCGCCGCCCTTGGTGACGTGACCAACCACGAACACCGCGGTGCCCGATTCTTTCGCAAAGCGCATCAGTCGCGCCGCGCACTCGCGCACTTGTCCCACATTGCCTGGCGCGCCTTCGAGATCGCCCGTGAACACGGTTTGAATCGAGTCCACGACCATCACCTTCGGCCGCAGATTGCTTGCGGTGGCGAGAATGGTCTCGAGATTCGTTTCGCCGAGTAGCGAGACGGCGCCCGCGGTTGCACCAAGCCGATCGGCGCGCAGTTTGACTTGGAGTGGCGATTCTTCGCCGCTCACGTAGAGCGCGCTGTGGCCTTCGCCTTCGAGTCGCGCCGCCACCTGCAGGAGAATCGTGCTCTTACCAATGCCCGGTTCGCCGCCGACGAGCACCATTGAGCCTGGCACCACGCCGCCGCCGAGCACAAAGTCAAATTCCGCGATGCCGGTGGTGAGGCGATGATCTTCGGTGCCGACGACATCGCGCAGCCGCGGCGTCTCCATCACGCTGCCGCCTTCACCGTATGCTGCAGCACCCGCGAGTCTGCGTTGTGCACCCGCGCCCTTGGCGGCAGACACTTTGGGCGCGGCCATTTCTTCGACGAGCGTGTTCCACTCGCCGCAGGTATCGCACTTGCCCTGCCAGCGCAGCGACTCGGCACCGCAATCGGTGCAGCGATAGACGGATTTGGACTTCACCGCCACGCCGTCAGTTCTCCTGTGTGCGGCTGGTCCAGTTCTCAAAGCGCGTGTGACTCTTGCGATAGTGCAAGCGAATGTGGCCCGTGGGGCCGTTACGCTGCTTCGCAATAATCACTTCGGCGTAACCGTCGAGCGGCACGTCCATGGTGCCCGTGACCATTCGCGCGTTGCCCTGATCGTCGTACGGGCGCTCGTTCATCTCGGGACGATAGATAAACAACACCACGTCGGCGTCCTGCTCGATGGCGCCCGAGTCACGAAGGTCCGACAATTGCGGACGACGGTTCTCACCGCCACGCTGCTCAGACGCACGCGAGAGCTGCGAGAGCGCGACGACAGGAATGTCGAGTTCCTTGGCCAGCGCCTTCAACGAACGCGAGATCGCCGAGACTTCCTGCTGACGGCTCTCAGGATTTGGCGGACCAGACAACAGCTGCAAGTAGTCCACGATGAGCAGCTTGATGTCCGACTGACTCTTCAAGCGTCGCGCGCGCGAACGCACTTCGAGCACCGAGAGGCCCGGCGTGTCGTCAATCCAAATGGGCGCTTGCCCCAACAACGCCGCAGCCTTGGCGAGGTTGGACGCGTCCTGTGGTGTCAATTGTCCACTGCGCAAACGCTGAGCGTCCACGTATCCCTCCGATGCGAGCATACGCAACAAGAGAGACTGAGTACTCATTTCGAGCGAGAACACTGCCGTCGGAACATTGCCTTCGATAGCCGCATACTGCGCGACGTTCAACACGAAGGCGGTTTTCCCCATAGACGGACGTGCGGCGATGATGACGAGATCGGCGGGCTGGAAGCCGAGCGTCAGCTTGTCGAGATCACCGAAGCCCGAAGGAACGCCAGTGAGATTGCCGCCGGCTGTGCGCAGGAACTCAATGCGCTCCATCGCCGACCAGAGCAACGACTTGATGCGCACAAAGCCTTCGCTGCCACGCGAGTCGTTGAGCTCGAGAATCTTGTGTTCGGCCAGGTCCAACAGCTCAGAGATGTCGGCCGGCGACTCATGGCCTTCGCGGACGAGCGACGTCGCCGTCTCAATCAGGCGACGACGCAGCGCTTTGTCGCGCACAATGCGGCAGTGATGCTCCGCATTGGCGGCCGTGGGGATCTCATCGAGCAACCCACCGATGAACTCCTTGCCGCCGGCGGCGACGAGATCACCACGCTGCTCGAGCTCGTTGGAGAGCGTGAGCGGATCCACCACGGCGCCGGTGTTGTGCAGCGCCGACATCGCACGAAAGAGACGACGATGGCCTTCGCGGAAGAACATGTCTTCCGTGACGAGCTCCATCACCGTGACAATGGCTTCTCCGGAGAGGAGCATTGCGGCGAGGACTGCGCGCTCAGCGTCCTCCGACCACGGGGGCCGGCGGTCAGCGAACGTATCTGGCGGGCCCTTACGGGCGATCGAAAATTCGACGGGCGAGCTGGACATCTTCCCAGGCGGGGCGCTTCCAGTTGGGGTTCCGCAACAACGCGGCGGGATGATACGTCGCCACGAGCGGGATGCCGTGGTAGCGATGCTCCAAACCGCGGAGCTTCCCGATAGGGGAATCTGTCTCCAAGAGCGTCTGCGCCGCAAAGGTGCCGACGGCGAGAATCACCTTGGGTTGGAGTAACTCCAACTGCCGCAACAAGAACGGCCGACACGCAGCAATCTCATCAGCGGCCGGATTGCGGTTCCCGGGTGGCCGATGCTTCAACACATTGCAGATAAACACATCTTCGCGCCGGAATCCAATGGCGTCGAGAATCTTGGTGAGGAGGTCGCCGCTCTTGCCCACGAACGGTCGGCCCTGCTCGTCTTCGTTCTGTCCCGGTGCTTCGCCGACGACGACAAAGCGCGCGAGCGGATTTCCTTCGCCCGGCACGTCCTTGATCTTCGTGCTCCCGAGAGTGCACAGCGTGCAGCCGCCGATGGCGTGCGCGACGGCATCCAATGTCTCGAGCGCATGGAGTCCGCTCGGTGCACGGCCTTCGCCAACGATCATTGGCTCGCCGATGGCACTCGGTGAACGATTCGGATCGTTGGAGACTGCGCCTGTGGGCTCGGCGGAGAACTTCTCCTGCGATTTCGCACTTGGCTTTGCGGCAGTCTTCGGCGCAGCAGGCGTGGATTCCGTCGCATCAACCGCGCGGAGTGCATCACGCCAATCGCCGCTGGACGCCGCTTCTTCGGCCGCACGTCGCATGGCGGAGTCCGGGCGCGCAGGCGGCGGACCGCTCGGCGCATTCGGAGCGCGCGCAGCGCCAGCGGGCTTCGAAGGAGCAGCTGCCTTCCCCGTAATCGCCTTCAGCGCGTCTTCAATCGACAGTCCGTCGAGGACAAACTCGCTTTCACCGAGTTCGCGACGCTGCTCGAGGTACTCGCGCAGCCGGTCGTGGCCGTCGCTCACAGCAAGGCCTCAATGCGATCAAGAATTGCATCAGCGGTGTCACGCTTGCTCATCAGCTCGAGCGCTTCCGCGGCGCCATCGCGCGGAATAATCGTCACGCGATTCGTGTCGTAGCCAAAGCCTGCACCGGCCTCGCGCGCATTGTTCGCGACGATGAAGTGCAGTCCCTTGGCCGCGAGCTTCTTCTGCGCGTTGGCCTCGAGATCGTCGGTCTCCAGCGCGAAACCCACAACGATGATGCCTGCTTTCCGCTGGGATGCAGTGCTCACGAGTATGTCCGGCGTCTCTGCCAGCGCGAGCGTCGGAGCGGTGCCCGACTTCTTCATCTTCGCGCCTGAGATACTCGCCGCGCGAAAATCTGCAGGCGCTGCGGCCATCACGAACACATCGGCGGCACCGATCTCGCTGGCGACAGCTTCGGCCATGTCTTGCGTGGTCTCGACGGCCTTCGCAGTGACACCTGCGGGCACTGCGGCGCTCATCGGGCCGTGTACGACAATCACGTCGGCACCACGGCGCCATGCGGCTTCGGCCAGCGCGACGCCTTGCTTGCCCGTGCTGTGATTGGACAAATAGCGTACGGGATCCAGTGGCTCACGTGTCGGGCCCGCCGTGACGACGATGCGCTTGCCGCTCAGCTTGCTCTTCGGTTCCAGGAGACGCGCGCAGTGCGCAACGATGGTCTCCGGCTCCTGCATGCGCCCCTGGCCGGCGCCTTCATCCGGCGAGGCGAGCGGACCAACGCCGGGCTCCAACACGTGTTTGCCTTGCGCCACGAGAGCGGCGCAGTTGGCTTTCACAGACGCATTCGCCCACATCTTGTCGTTCATCGCCGGCACGAGCAGGACCGGACACTCCGAAGCGAGCAACGTCGCCGACAACAGTTCGTCGGCGTGACCATGGGCAGCGCGCGCCAAGAAGTCGGCGGTCGTCGGCGCGATGACGATGAGGTCGGCCTCGCGAGCGAGGCGAATGTGATCGAGCGCGTGCCCGTCACCAATGAGGACGGTGTGCACAGGGCGGCCGGTGAGCGCTTCGAACGTCACGCTGCCGATGAACTCGCGCGCTGAGCGCGTTAACACGACGTCCACTTGGGCGCCGGCCTGCGTGAGCAGGCGAGCCAGCCAAGCGGACTTGTAGCTCGCAATCCCCCCGGTGACTCCGAGGAGGATGCGGCGGCCGTCAAAGGGACGCACGAGGCGCTCCGGGTTACGGCCTACGCCGCGCGGTTACGCGCCCTTGGCGCGACGGCGCGGCACAACGCGGTACTCAATCTCGCCATCTTTGAGATCTTCGAGCGAGCGCGTCGTGAGCTTCTTCTCGACCTTGCCACGGTCGCGGGGAAATTCATTCAGGACACGCGCATACTTCGCAGCAACGAGCACCGCGAGGTACTTGTTGGTGGCGTGTTCGGTAATGTCCTTCGGGGTGAAAACCTGCATTGGAGCGACCTCTGAGTTGGGAACCGGTGCCGATGGGCTAAAGCTAGTCGCGAGCAGGGTTTGAAGCCACCCCGAACTCGGGCATCCGTCGGTCGAGGCGTCACCGGCATGCTCCGGGGAACAACTCACGGCGCGCGCCGATCCCGCCCGCCGGCGGACGGCAGGCGAATACCGGGCGAATACCGGGCGAATACCGGGCGAACACCGGGCGAACACCCGGCGAGCGCGTTACCCAGACGCCGCTAGATCCTCGCGGCTAAGTCGCGTTGAATGCGCTCGACGATCACATCGACGGCTTCACCAAGCGAGGGCAGACGCTCGCGCTTCACGGCTTCCTGGTCGATGATGCGCGCAACGTCAGCGACTGCCTGCTCAAGATTGTCATTCACGACAACGTGCTGATACCGCTCCGCTTCCTGAAGCTCCAGCACCGCGTTCTGCAAGCGCAGCGCGAGCGCTTCGCGACTCTCGGTGTTGCGACCCGTGAGTCGCGCGACCAACGCCTCGGCAGACGGCGGGACCACAAACACCGTCACGGCGTCGAGAACCCGCTGCACCACCTGGCGAGCGCCTTGCACATCGATATCGAGCATGACGTGCTGTCCGGCCTCCATCACGCGCGCGATTTCACTCACCAACGTGCCGTAGCGATTTCCGTGCACCTCCGCCCACTCAGCGAAATCGCCTCGCTTCACTGCGGCGTCAAACTCCGCGGGCGAAAGAAAGTGATAGTCCACTCCATCGACTTCGCTGCCACGGGGCGCGCGCGTCGTGCACGATATCGAGTAACCCACGTCGTCGCGCTGATCCAGCAACCTGCGGGCGATGGTGGTCTTACCAGCGCCCGAAGGTGCGGAGAGCACGAGCGGAAACAGATACGCGCTCACTCGACGTTCTCCACCTGTTCGCGAATACGTTCCAACTCTTCTTTGATGGCGACAACGTCTTGCAGCATCGGCGCGTCATTGGCCTTGCTGCCGGTGGTGTTGGCTTCGCGCAGCATTTCTTGCAACAAAAAGCCGAGTCGCTTGCCCACACCTTCGGGTGACTGGCTCGCGAGCGCTTCGCGGAATGCGGTGATGTGACTCGCAAACCGATCAAGCTCTTCACCGACGTCGAGCTTGTCAGCAAGAATCGCAATCTCCTGTGCAAGACGCTGCGGATCCACGACGATTCCGCCAGCCAAGCGCTCCACGTTCTCGCGCAAACGATTGCGTTGCGCTTCCACGCGTTCGGGAGCGCGCACGGCGATTCGCGCGACGGCTTCCTCGATTAGCGCCAGTCGCTCAGAGATGACCTGCGAGAGTCGCGCGCCCTCTGCGGCGCGCATGCCCAGCAGCGCCTCAATGGATGCTTCCACAACCGCCAGCACTTCTTCGATGGTTGCTGCCTCGAGGCCAGCGTCGTCGCGACCCATCTGCAGCACGTCAGGCATCCGCAGCACGGTGGATACGTCAATATCGCCACCGAGCGAGAACTTGGCCTTCAGCGCCTTAAGCGCCTCGGCGG
>JAYUWY010000199.1:0-20140 GCA_043753285.1 Gemmatimonas sp.
GTGAGTGCGAACGCGGCAATCGCTTCACCACGCGCGACCTTCGGCAGCCACGTGTTCTTCAGTGCGTCGCTGCCCGCGAGCGTGATGGCGCCTGAGCCGAGTCCTTGCATGGCGAATGCGAAGTCTGCGAGGGCGTCGTGTGCGGCGAGAGTCTCGCGCAGAATGCACAGCGCGCGCGAGTCAATGTTCTCAAGCGCGCCGCCGTAGGCTTTGGGCACGCAGTACTTCAAGTGTCCGGCAGCGCCGAGCAGGCGAACCCAGGTGCGGCAGGCCGCGTCCGCGTCGTCGTGCGCGACGTGTTGGCTCGCCACCCACGACGAGACGTTCGTCTGGAGTGCGCGGTGCGCGTCGTCAAAGAACGGCCAGCTCAGGTGCGTCACGTCAGTTGCCCTCGAACACGGGCGTTTGCTTGGCAGCAAACGCGTCGAAGGCGCGGCGAAAATCTTTGGTGCCCATGCAGATGGCTTGCGCTTGTGCTTCCATCTCGAGCGCTTGCTCCAGCGACACGCTCCACTCCTGCAACAACATGCGCTTCGTCATCGCATGGGCGAAGGTCGGCCCGCTGGCGAGTGATGCGGCGCGTTGCTGTGCGTCGGCGAGCAAAGCGTCAGGTGCAACGAGTGCCGTGTAGAATCCCCAGCGCTCGGCTTCGACGGCGTCCATCGAACGCCCCGTGTAGAGCAATTCCGCCGCGCGACCTTGTCCAATGATGCGCGGCAACATCGCGCACGCGCCCATATCGCAGCCGGCGAGACCCACGCGCGTAAACAAGAAGGCCGTCTTCGTGCGCGGTGTGGCAATGCGAATGTCGCTTGCCATCGCGAGAATTGCGCCAGCACCCGCTGCGATGCCATCAACGGCAGCGACGATCGTCTGCGGCGCGCGCAGCATCGCGAGCACGAGATCGCCCGTCATGCGCGTGAATGCGAGCAGCTCATCATCGCTCATCTTGGTGAGTGGCTCGATGATCTCAAACACATCGCCGCCCGAGCAGAAGTTGCCGCCGGCGCCGGTGAGCACCACCGAGCGAATGTCTGGCTCGTGCTGCAGCGCATGAAAGCGATCGCGCAGCTCAGCGTACGACTCAAATGTGAGCGGATTCTTTCGCTCGGGTCGGTTGAGCGTGATGGTGGCCACGCGACCATCCGCGCTCAGGGACCACAGAAAATGCTCGGGCGTCTTCATTGGGATTCCTCGGTCGGACGAAACTGAGACTTCAGTGTGCCAAGCGCCGCGTGGAGCGTGCGGCGTTCTGTGGGGGAGAGATCGCCGAACAAGCGCACGATGAGCGCCTCGTGCGCGGCAGCCATCATCTCGAAGTGGCGACGTCCCGCAGCGGTGAGTCGCACGATCGTGGCGCGACGATCATCTGGTGCCGTGCGACGCTTCACAAACCCTTCGCGTTCCAACGCAGCGACCAACCACGTCACGTTGCCGTTGGTGACAAGAATGCGCGTGGAGAGTTCGCCCATGCGCAAACCATCTGCTGCACGATGCAACTGCGACAGCAAATCGAAGCGCGGTAGGGAAGAGCCAAACTCACGCTTGAGCGCGCTGTCTACCACGCTCTCCACCATGCGCGTGCTGGTGAACAGGCGCAGCCACAGCCGCAGCGCCTCGTGATCATCCTGCACGAGGTGCGCTTCCGGGTCCGCAGCGCGGAGCGTCGAGGTACTCATCCGTCTTTGCCCATCAGAACGGTGGACTCGCCGGTGAGCTTGGCGCCCGCGCCATTAATGAAATGCATCACGGCGGCAGCGACTTCGTCGGGCGTCACGAGGCGCGGCTGGCCAGCGTCCTTGAGGATCGCGGTCATCGCTTGCTGCTCGCTCAGTCCAGTCTTTGCGGCGATACGCGTCAGCGAGCCGCTCACGAGATCGGTATCCACGTAGCCAGGGCACACCGCGTTCACCGTCACGCCCTTAGACGTGAACTCCATCGCTAGCGCGCGTGTGAGACCCACGAGCGCGTGCTTCGCGGCTACGTAATGCGCCACGTACGGCGCGCCAGCGAGTCCCGCGATGCTGGCCACATTGATCACACGACCGGCGCCGCGCTCAACCATCGAAGGCATCAGTGCCTGCGCGGTGTGCACAGCGCCCATCACGTGAAGCGAGAACATCTGCGTGAACACGTCTGGCGACGCCTTCAAGAATGGAATCGTCTCAACGGTGCCAGCATTGTTGATGAGAATGTCCACGGGTCCCAGCGCGCTCACTGCCGACGCACAGCCTGCGCGCACGGCCTCGCGATCTGTGACATCAGCGATCACAATGTGCGTACGAACGGAAACCGTGCTCGCCACGCGCTCGGCTGCCGCCCGGTCGCGCACCATCAGTGTCACATCAATTCCTGCAGCGGCCAGCGCGCGAACTACTGCTGCGCCAATGCCGCGATTGGCTCCCGTCACGAGTGCATGAGTCATGTCAATTCTCCTTTGGGCGGTGCCGTATTCGCTGCGGCGAGCGTTGCCCGCTCGCGTTCCATCAATCGGTCGAGCTGCACCTTGGCCGCGCGATACTGCGGTGGCCACAATGCGTCCGTTCCTGGGAATCCAAACTTGGCAGACTCCGTGAGTGTCCAGCCAGCATTCGCGAGATGCGGCCGCCCGATGGCCACCAAGTCCGCGCGGCCGCTCGCGATGATGCCGTTGGCTTGGTCTGCATCAGTGATTGCACCCACCGCAATCGTCGCAATCTCTGCTTCCTGTCGCACACGATCAGCAAACGGCGTCTGCCACATGCGGCCAAACACAGGCTTCTCTTCCTTCACCACTTGGCCGGCGCTCACATCGATGACATCGGCGCCAGCGGCCTTGAACAGCGCCGCAATCTCCACGCCCTCGTCACCCGTGTTTCCGCCAGGCACCCAATCGTGCGCCGAGATGCGCACGGACATCGGCTTGTCGGCAGGCCATACCGCGCGCATCGCACGAAACACCTCAAGCGGATAGCTCGCGCGTGCCGCCAGAGAGCCACCGTAACCATCCGTGCGCGTGTTGGTGAGCGGCGAGAGAAACGCTGAGAGCAGGTAGCCGTGCGCGCAATGCAGCTCGAGCCAATCGAAGCCGGCCTCAGCAGCAAGACGCGTAGACGCCACAAACTCATCACGCACGCGATCCATGTCCTTTCGCGTCATCTCCAGCGCGCGCTGCGACACGCCCTTCAGATACTCCACTTCACTCGGCGCAATCAGCGGCCAGTTGCCATCGGGCAGCGGCTGATCGATGCCTTCCCACATCTTCTTGGTCGAGCCCTTCGCGCCAGCGTGGCCGAGTTGCAGGCCAATCTTCGCCGCGCTGTGCTCGTGCACGAAGCGGACGATGCGGGCCCATGCGTCGCGTTGCTCGGTATTCCAGAGACCAGGACACCACGGTGTGATGCGCGCATCAGGCGCGACGCACGTCATCTCCGCCATCACGAGTCCCGCGCCGCCAGTAGCGCGCGCGCCGAGGTGCACGAGATGCCAGTCGGCGACGGTGCCGTCGTTGGCGGCGCTGTATTGCGCCATCGGAGAGACAACAACGCGATTGCGCAGCGTGACACCGCGTGCGGTGAACGGTGTGAGCAGCGGTGGCGGTGCGGGTTTGGAAGCCGGCACAGCAACGCCAACACGCGATGCAAACCACCGCTCAAACGCCGCGACGTACGCGCCGTCGCGCACGCGAAGGTTCTCGTGCGAGATGCGCTGCGAGCGCGTGAGCAGCGAGTACGCAAACTGTTCTGGCGCCAACGAGGCATAGCGCGACACCGACTCAAACCATTCTGTTGAGTTGCGCGCTGCGTTCTGCAGCTTCAAGACTTCGACAGAACGCTCCGCCTGATAGCGCGCAAACGCGCGTTCGCGATCTGGTTCCTCGGCGAGAATCGCATCAAGCGAAATCGCATCTTCAAGCGCGAGCTTGCTGCCCGAGCCAATTGAGAAGTGCGCCGTGTGCGCAGAGTCGCCGACGAGAACAACGGGCACGCGACGAGAGCCATCAGCAATCCAGTGCACCCACAACTCGCACGTGATGCGGGGAAACCGAATCCACTGCGCCGAGCCGCGCAGATGCTTAGCGTTGCTAATCAAAGGCGCGCCCTGCAGCTGCTCAGCAAACAACTTCTCGCAAAACGCGATGGATTCGTCAGCGCTCATTTCGCCGAGCCCGGCGGCATCCCAGTTCTCTTGGGGCGTCTCGACGATGAACGTGCTCATCTCGCGATCAAACTGATACGCGTGCGCCTGGAACCATCCGTGCTTTGTTTCGGCGAACGCAAACGTGAATGCATCAAACGTGCGCGGCGTCCCGAGCCACACGTAGCGACAGCGACGCGTGTCTGTGTCCGGCTTGAACGTGGAGGCGTAGCGATCGCGAATGCGGCTATTCAATCCATCGGCCGCAAGAATCAAATCTGGATGCTCGGCGGCAACGAGTGCGTCGAGATCCGTAGGCACTTCATCTTCAAAGCGCAGCGTGACGCCAAGTGCGCGGCAACGCGCGTGCAGAATGGCAAGCAGTTGTTTGCGGCCAATGCCGGAGAATCCGTGTCCACCCGAGCGCACGGTTTGACCGCCAAAGTGCACGGCGATGTCGTCCCAGTGATGCAGCGCGTCGGCGATCTCGCGGCCGCTTTCGGGATCCGCGGCGCGTAGGTTCTGCACAGTTTGGTCCGAGAGCACGACCCCCCAGCCGAAGGTGTCGTCGGGGCGATTGCGTTCGTGGACGGTGATGACCGCCGTGGGATGCCGGCGCTTCAATAGAAGCGCGGCGTACAGTCCACCCGGACCACCACCAACGACGACCACACGCACCGCGGGAGCTCCAATCGAAAGAGGGGCAGGGAGAGTCTGCGGCTAATTGCTTTAAATGTCAAGTAAATTGGCGTCCTGGGCGCAGACGGCGGGGGGAGGGGGGCCCCGTTATGTTCTATGGATGCAGCGAACGAACATCCCGGGCGTCGCCCGATGACAGAACGGCCCAAAAAGACCGCCCCTGCAGCCTCGTCCAAGCGGCGGCGCCGCGGGCGGGGCGGCGGTGGTGGTGCCAAGCAGCCCACACTCACGTCGGTGCCCACGGGCCGCGCGGCCTACACGGAAACTCGGCGTTGGCTCATTGAGCAGTTCGGCTGCGTGTGCGCCTACTGCGAGCGCGTGGTGCCTGAGCGCACGATTACGCTCGATCACGTGACGCCGCGACGCGGCCTCACCGCGTATGATCGTCGCGACAACCTCGTGCTCTGCTGCAAGACGTGCAACGCGGCCAAGGCTGACAAGGCGATTCTGTCGTTCTTGTTGGGCAATCGCGCGCGCGTCGTCGCACTCTATAAGTACGGACAACACTTGAGCCATCAGCTGGTGGAGATGGTGAAAGACTTGCTGCCCGAGAGCGAGCGTCCGCCGCTTCCTACAGGGCCGGCGCGCGCGAAGTCTTCCAAGCCTGCTGGTCGCCGTCGCTCGTGGAAGGAACTGCATCCGCACGATCGCGATGACACCAATCCTTACCTCGACTAACGCAATGCACATCACGCGCATTAGTACGCCCAACGCACCGAAGCCCGGCGGTCATTACGCGCAGGCGACGGTGTACAACGGCACGGTGTACGTTGCCGGGCAGTTGGCGTTTGATCCCAAGACGGGCGATGCACAGCGCGGCAGCATCGAAGAACAAACCGAACTCACGCTGCGCAACGTCGAAGCCATTCTGCACGCGGCCGGCAGCGACTTTGCGCACATGCTCAAGGTGAACATCTACGTCACCGACATCGCGCTGTGGCCGCGCGTGAATGCGACGTACGCCAAGATTGTTGGCGCCGATGTACCGGCACGAGCCGTCGTGCCGGTGACCGCGCTGAATCACGGACTGCTGATTGAGATTGACGCGATTGCTGCGCTGAAGTCGTAAGCGCTTACGGAAACGCGCTGGTGTTCACCGCGCGCAGCAACGACTCCGGCGTGTAGGCCTTTCCGCCGCGCAGCACGAGATGCACCCGCCGCAGATCCGCAATGCGCTCCTGCGGCTTGCCATCAATGATCAACAAATCGGCAACGTGGCCCACGGCCACGTTGCCCATCGTCTGTTGCAAGCCCATCACCTTTGCTGCGGTATACGTGGCAATCTGTAGCACCTGCGGCGCGGGAATCCCCGCCATCTCGTAGTGCTCGAGCTCGCGACTGAAGCTGGAGCCATCGGTGCCAGCCACAAGTGTGATGCCCGCGTCGTACAAGCGACGAATCAGTCGCAGGTAGTTGCGATTCGCACGCTTGGCGTCTAGCGAGTCCGCACCAGTGCTGTCGCGCAACCACAGATTGAACGTGCCATCAATCACGGTGTTGTGCGCCTTTAGATCGGCGATGAGCGCCGTCATCGCCGCGCCATCTACGTCAAAGTTCGGTGCGACAATCGTCGCGACTGCTGAGTACGGCCGCATCGTCGGGAAGTACAGTGAGTCTTGAAAGAACGTCGAGAACAAGAACGCGCCGTGATTGATCTCGTCGAATCCCAAACGAATCGCCGCGGGCACAGACAGGCCGCGCGGCACGTGACCGCTCACTCGCATGCCGCGCTTGTGTGCTTCCTCAACAATCGTCGGCACAACATCTGGGTGGATCAAGTTGTAGAGCTTCACCTGCTTGTAGCCGAGTGAGTCGTAGCGCGCGACCCATGCGCGCGCGTCGGCTTCTGTGGCGATCCACACATCAGTTGGCCCCGCCCAGAGCTGCGGGCCTTCCATGATGCCGGCGAGCACGGTGTACGGCGCGAGGATCGAGCCCGCGTTGGCGCGACGCATCAGTGACGTGCCGATGTCCGTATCGGCAGCCATGTCGCGAATCGTCGTGACGCCAATCGCGAGGTTACGGAAGCTGGCGTCCGTTTGCGACGCCATGAACACATGCGAATGCATATCCCACATGCCGGGAACTACCGTCTTACCTGTCGCGTCAATCACCGTTGCGCCACGCGGAACGCGCAGATCGCGCGCGGGCTGCACCGCGCGAATGATTCCGTCCACAATGAGCACACTGTGCTGCGGCAACACAATCGCACGCTCGGCGTCAAACACGTCGGCATTGCGAATGACAATCGTGCCCTGCTGCGCGGGCACGGCGCGGGCACTTACTGCAACGGCGGCAGCTTCGCGGTAGCGCGTTTCGATCTCGCGCATCGCAGGCAGTGCGGGTACAAAGGTGGGATGCACCGTGATGAACCACTCCACGGTGCTCGCCGCGAGGTTGCCGTCGCCGTCGAGCCAGACGCCGAGCGGCGTGGCGCCGACACCGTGCAGCATTACCAAGCGCGCACGCGCGCGACCGCGGGTGGTGAGCACGGTTGTGTCAGAGACAATCTCAAGCCGCGTCAGTCCAGTGAGCGGCAGGGACGCCGCGCGCATATTGGGTGCAGCGAGCAAATACTTGGCGTGCAGCGCCAAGTCGTAGGCCGTGCTGTTGCCCAGCGCGAAGAATCCAGTGCCGTGCGCAATCGTGCGCTCGGCGGCAGCGCCGCGACGGTAGCGCACCGAATCACCATCGACGCGATACGACTCGGTGGCAGCACTCACGACGAACGCGCGCGACATGGGGCGAGCCTCGCCACCAATCACGCGACCCTGCGCGTCGAGCGTGTAGCGACTCTGCACCCAGCGCCCTCGATTGCGATCGATGTGGCTGTAGGTCACCACCACCGAATCCGCGTCGCGCACCACGCGCATCTCGCCCGCAGGGCGACCGTGGTTGAGCACGGGGTAGGTGATCGTGTCCGCGGCGAGCGCGAGCGAGAGCGACAGCGTGAGCGAGAGCGACAGCGTGAGCGAGAGCAGCATAAAAGTCTCAGTGAGAATGGCCTACGCGAATTTGGGGCGTTGCACGCTGGCGCGGAAGCGCCCTCGACCGTAGGGTAAAGGGATGCGACCACAATCCGACTCCCGTACGCGCCGCGGGCTCGCTGCGCTGGCACTCGTAGTTCTCACCGCGGCGAGCGGATGCGCCCGCCCGCTGGACTCGAGTGCGCAGGCGATTCAATCGCCCACGCCGGACTTCACGCCCGGAGTCGTCGGTGTCGAAACAGTCGCGAGCGGACTCGTGCATCCGTGGGGACTCGCGTTTCTCCCCGACGGACGCATGCTCGTCACCGAGCGTCCAGGTCGCTTACGCATTGTCGCCACCGACGGCACACTCTCCGCGCCGCTCACCGGCGTGCCCGCCGTGCACGCACAGGGACAGGGCGGATTGCTCGACGTCGCGATTGATCCGGACTTCGCCACGAACAGTTTGGTGTATCTCACCTACGCCGAACCCGGTGAGGGTGGCGCTGGTACCGCCGCCGCGCGCGGCAGACTCACCGCCACAGGACTCGAGAATGTGCAGGTGATTTATCGTCAGCGTCCCAAACTTGAGGGCAGCGGACACTTCGGCTCACGACTCGTCTTCGCGCGCGATGGCGCGCTGTTCATCACGCAGGGCGATCGTCAGTCGTATCGCGAGCGCGCGCAAGATCTCACGCAGGGCATGGGCAAGATTGTGCGCATTCGCCCCGACGGTGCGATTCCCACCGACAATCCGTTCGTTGGAAACTCGAACGCACAAGCGGAGATTTGGTCGTACGGGCATCGCAACTTGCAGGGCGCCACGCTGCATCCTGTCACGGGTCAACTGTGGACGGTCGAGCACGGCGCGCGCGGCGGCGACGAAATCAATCATCCGCAAGCCGGCAAGAACTACGGCTGGCCCGTCATCACGTACGGACGCGATTACTCGGGACTTCCTATCGGCGAGGGCACTGCGCGCGAAGGCATGGAGCAGCCGGTGTACTTCTGGGATCCAGTCATCGCACCGAGCGGACTCACATTCTACACGGGCACCGTGTACGCCGACTGGTCGGGCGATTTGTTCGTCGGCTCGATGACACCCGGCGGACTCGTGCGCCTCTCGCTCACCGACGGACGCGTCACATCCGAAACGCGCTACCTCGGCGAAATCGGCGAACGCATTCGCGATGTGGTGCAGGGACCGGACGGCTACTTGTATCTGTTGACCGACAGCCCCAATGGCCGCGTGCTGAAAGTGGTGCCCGTCAACTAAGTTCAAGGGAATCGCTGCAATGATGATTTCGATAAAGGCACTGAGGCGCGCGGCACTGCTCTGCGCGATCATCGGAACGGACGCGCGTGCGCAGACGCGGCCGCTGTTGAACATCCCCGGCGATCTCAAGAGCTGGGAGTCGTACTTCGACTACGGCGTGAAGGTGCTGCGCGAAGCGCCGCTTGAAGCGGAGATCGCCTTCGATTGGGCGAGTCGTCTCGATCCCACGCGCGCCGAGCCGTTGTTCGCAAAATATGCGGCGACGTTTTTGCGCCTCCCGCATCCGCTGACGATTCGCTATTTGAGCGGAGAAGCAGAAACGCTGCGCGACACGTCCGTGCAATCAGCCGATAGCGCACGCGCGATGGCACTGCTGCGCAATCCTTTTGTGCATCGCGGTCTTGAAGCCGTCATGTACGACCGCCTCCCCGGCAATTTTTCGGACAGCCGCGACACGCGTGCTTGGCTCGCCTACTCCACTGGAGATTTTGCTCGGGCGCTGAGTTTGTACACTCGATCGATTGATCGAGCCGGCGCGCGGGCGCGTTGGGAACGCTACGACCGCGCGCTGGTTTACGCGGCCATGGGCGATCGGCGCCGCACGCTTGAGGATTTGCGAATGCTGCTCGAACTTGTACGCGCCGACGAAGAGAAGGCGACGGTGACGTTCTATCGCTCTAAGCATTTTCTGTTGCACATGATTGGCAATCTTGAATTGGCGGGGCGCAATCTCCCGGGCGCGCGCACCGCTTTTCAAGAAGCACTGCTTGAAGACGCATCGTTTGCGTATGGCCACGTCGGCCTCGCGCACGTGGCGCGCGCTGAGCAGAAACACGCTGATGCGGCGGAGTCGTTGACCTCGGCTCTGGATCTAGCGCCCAACGACGGCACCGTGTGGAACTTCCTCGCGATGACGCGGTTCTCTCAGTCACAGTACGAAGCGGCGGCGACGGCGGCGGCGCGGGCGGCCGCTCTGCTCCCGCTGTGGCCCTCGCCTGTGTACATCATGGCGCAGGCCCGCGAGCGTCAGGGCCGTCAAACTGAGGCGCGCGAGCTCTACACCAAGTTTGTCGCGATGGCCCCGGCCAATGATGCGCAGGCGCGCGCGGTCCGCCAACGACTCGGACTCGCCGCGCCCTGAGCGACGCTACATCAACAGTAGCGTCGCCATGCCGAGCAGCATGCCCATCGATGCGACGTCGGTGGCCGTCGTCAAGAAAATGCTCGATGCCGTTGCCGGATCTGCGCCGACTTTCTTCAACGTGAGCGGAATCATCGCGCCCGCAATACCGCTGATGACGCACGATGCCATCATCGCTACCACAACAATGCCCGCGAGCTTGAGCGCGTTGGGGTTGTCCTGCGACGACGCCACAAAGTACATACCCGCGCCCGCAACCAGCCCGACGAGGAAGCCGTTGAGCACACCGAGCAACGCCTCTTTGGCGACGAGTGCCTTACCGGCGCCCGCGTCGAGTTCACCGAGTGTCATGCCGCGCAGAGTCACCGCGAGCGCCTGACATCCCGTGTTGCCGCTCTGGCCCGCGAGCACTGGCAAGAACAGCGCGAGAATCACCATCTGGTCGAGCGTCGCTTGGAAGTATCCCACGACACCGGCTGCGAGGAATGCCGTGAGCAAGTTCAGCTGCAACCATGGATGGCGGAACTTGAGCGAGCGCGGCCACGGTGTGAGTAAACGTTCTTCTTCATTGACACCGACCATCTGGCCCGGCTGCGCTGAGATCTCCACGGCCTGTTCCTGAAACATCGCGCTGCCGCGCACCTGACCCAAAAAGCGACCCACATCATCGCACACCGGATACACGGGAAAGTGCTTGTGCACCACCGCACGCATCGCGTTGTCGAGTGTCATCGCCGGCTGCAACGTGAACACGTTCGTCAGCATCACGGCGCCAAGTGTTGCGTTGTCGTCCGCCGTGAGCAGATCGCGCATCGTGCACACGCCCACCAAACGGCGATCGGCGTCGAGCACAAACGCGTACGTGAAGAACACCTGACGCGGAATGGCGCGCACGCGGTCCGAGGCACTGCCGACGGTCTCGTCGCGATTAAACGTCAGCGGCGGCGTCTCCATCAAACGGCCAACGCTGCCCTCGGGGAACGAAATATTCAGCGACCACTGCGCGGTGACGCCAGCCGGTGCCGCAGCAAACATCTCGTCGCGCGCGTCGTCTTCGAGCTCGGGCAGAATGTCGCCCACCAACGACGGGTTGATGTTCTGCAACACCTGCGCGGCCACACTCGGATCGAGTGCTTCCAGTGCGTCGGCGGCCTCGGCGGGACCGAGATTGCCGATCGAGCGCGTGAGCTGCTCGGACGTGAGGGACTTACGCTTGGATGAATTCGTTCCGTCGGCCACGGCGGACTCCTGCGAGACTAGAAAGTAGAAATCTGGACGCCCAGAAGATGCCCTTTTGCGAGGGGTCGCACCAGTCGCGGCGCGCACATCTGGACGCGTGAGGGTCATGGGGCGAGCTTCCTGCGCTGAACGCTCGGCCGCGCGCGCGCGTAGGCAGACGGATCACTTCTCCTCTCACCGGGTCTCCCCGATGCGTGTTGCTCTCCTTGCATTGACTCTCGCTGCCGCGCCGCTCGGCGCGCCGCTCGCCGCTCAGATGGGTGGTGGATTTGGCGGCCCGCAGACGCCGCGCGACACCGTGCGCCGCGTACTGACGATTCCTGGCCAGCGCGACGGTACGTCCACATTCGCGCTCACCAACTATCCCGAGATGCGTCCCAAGCAGTGGGGTGTGATGGATTTCCAGCATTACCACACCACCGCGGAGATGAACTATTGGATGCAGCGCTGGGCCACCGAGCGCCCCGATATCGTGGAACTCGTGCAGGTGGGCACGACGTTTGGCGGCCAGCCCATCTGGCAGCTGACGATCACCAATAAGAGCACGGGACGTCACACCGATAAGCCGGCGGCGTTCTTCGAAGGCGGTCGCCACTCCGGTGAGATCACATCGAGCGCCAGCATCATGTGGCTCGCGTGGCATGTCATTGAGAACTACGGCAAGGACGCGGCCATCACGCGCCTCGTGAATGAGAAGACGCTGTACCTGCGCCCGAACAACAATCCCGATGGCGCCGACATGTACAAACTCACGGCGCAGGCGAATCGCTCATCGGTGCGACCCATCGACAACGATGGCGACGGCTTGATGGACGAAGATTCCGGCGAGGATCTCGACGGCGACGGCCATGTGCGTCAGATGCGCAAGTTCGTCGGTGCGGGTCGTGGCACGCATGTCGTGGACACGGCTGACGCGAAGGGTCGCTTGATGCGCCAGGTGGGCGCTGGGCGCGGCGACTACATGATGTATCAGGAAGGCATCGATAACGACAAGGACGGTCGCTACAACGAAGACGGTGTTGGCGGCCTCGACTTGCATCGCAACTATCCGTACAACTGGCGTCCGATGGTGGAAGCCACGGGTCGCGGCAACACGCAGTTTGGCGCCGGTGAGTATCCGCTCTCGGAGCCCGAGACGCGCGCCGTGTTTCTGTGGCAGGTCACGCATCCCAACATCAGCGTGACGAACTCGATGGACACGCAGGTGCCGATGCATTTGCGCGGACCGAGCACCTGCGAAGAAACCGAGTGCGTGTTCCCGAGCGATCTTCGCTTGCTGCATCACTTCGACTCTGTTGGTCTCTCGCTGACGAACTATCCGTGGGCGGGCGATGTGTATCGCACCTACGCCACGCGGTTCGCCGAGCCCGGCCAAGGTCAGCCAGAAGCGCTCTTCGGTCACGGTCCGGACTTCGGTTACTTCCAGATGGGTCAGGTGTGGTACGGCGACGAACTCTGGAACGGCGGTCGTGAGCGCGACTACAACGGCGACGGACGCTGGGACCAGTATGAAGTGCTCCGCTACAACGACGAGAACTTTGGCGGCCGCGGTTACCAGATGTGGACCAAGACTATGCACCCCGAACTCGGCGAAGTCGAAGTCGGTGGCGCAGATCCCAAGTTCTGGTCACAGAACGGACCGCCAGAAGTGCTCGAGAAGTGGGCCAGCAATCAGGCGCGCTTCAATCTCGCCATGGCGATGGAACTGCCGAAGGTCGAGATCACGAACGTCGCGGTTTCACGCGTGCGTGGAACGCCGGCTGACTCTGCCACGCACGAAGTGCGCGTGACGGTGCGCAATCAGGGTCGCATTCCCACCGCGCTTGAGCAGGCCAAGCGCGTGCACATCGTGCGTCAGGATGCGCTGGGCATTGAAGGGGCGGGTCTTCGCACCGTGGGACCGCGCTTGCAGGAGTTCTGGCTCGGCGGACGCGAGACGAAGGTGGTGACGGTGCGTGTGCGCGTGGCGGCGGGTCAGAGCATTGATGCCAACGCTCGTGTGACGAGCACTCGCGGCGGCATCGCGGATGCGCCCGTACAGATTCGCCCGTAAGTCTTAGGCCGGGATGCGCGCATCGAGCCAACGCTCGATGCGCGCAAACACCGGGGCGGCCAGCGCCCCCTCGTTGAGAATCTCGTGGTAGAGCGCGTCAAACCGCTCCGTCTCCACGATCTCACGCGGGGCGCTGGCCGCAAACGCATCGGAGCCACGCGGATCCACGATGCGATCACTGCCGCCGTAGAGCAGCAGCGTGGGCACGCTCCAGCGCGAAGCGGCGAGCAATCCGCGCGCGCCGGCATCAAGCACCGCTTTGGCGAGCCGCGCGCAGACTTTGTCGTGCACGAGCGAATCGTTCACGTACGCATCCACGGTCGCTTGATCGTGCGCAATTGCTGTGGCGTCGATTCCATTGCTCAGCGCGAGCGACGGCATCAGTGCGAGACCCACCGCGAGTTGGCACTGCTGAAACGTGGTGAGCCGCGCTTGCAGAGCAGGGCTCGTGAGAATTGCGAAGTCCACCGCGCGTCGTGATCGGTCGGCGAGAAACCCAGCGACGATTGCGCCGCCCATGGAGTGGCCGAGCAGAATGAACGGACCTTGAGATGGACGCACAGCGTCGATTACTGCGCCGAGGTCCTTGGCGTGCGAATCGGCTTTTGGAATCACGCCGCGCTTGCCGCCGGAGAGTCCGTGGCCGCGCAAATCATACGCGACCGTCGCAAAGCCTCGCGCACCGAACCACGCACCGACGTGCGCATAGCGCGCCGCGTGCTCGCCGAGTCCATGCACGATGAGCACCGTGCCGCGCGCACCGCTCCCCGGCCAGCGATGCAGCTGGAGTCGGGTGCCATCGGCAACGGTTAGGGAGTCAGCAGGCGTGTTCACGGGTAGATATTGAAGGACTGGAACAATGCACCCAGTTCGGCCACTTTGCGAGAATGACACCCGTGCGACTTTTGATTGCCCTCGGTACCGCCCTGCTCCTGGCGCCTGTAGCGAATGCCCAAGTATCGACCGCGCCCGCGCCGACCGCGCGCGAGCTTGTGGTCGTGCTCCACGGGATGGGGCGCACGTCGCGCTCGATGCGTCCCGTGGAGAACGCGCTCAAAGACGCGGGTTTTGACGTCATCAACGTGGGCTACTCGTCGTACTGCTGCAGCATTCCCGAACTCGGCGCCGCTGTGCGGCGCGAGCTTGATGCGCAGCGTCGTCCGGAGCATGTGCGCGTGCACTTCGTGGGCCACAGTTTGGGCAATATCATCGCGCGCTGGATCATTGCGCAGCCCGAGCCACCGGCGGGACTCGGCCGCTTGGTGATGCTGGCGCCACCAAACCAAGGTGCGAAGATGGCGAATCGATTTACACCCGTGGTGGGATGGCTGCTGGAGCCCATCGACGAGTTGCGCACGGATAGCAGCACGACGGTGCGTTCACTCAAGACGCCAGCGGGAGTAGAGGTTGGCGTGATCGCCGGTCGCGACGACAGCACGCTGAATCTGGACGAGACGCACGTGGATGGCGAAACCGCGCACATCGTCGTGAAAGGCAATCACACGTTCATCATGCGTGAAGAGCAAGTGCAAAAGTTGATGGTGGAGTTTTTGCGCACTGGACGATTCACGCCACCGACGACTTCACCGTGAGCGAGTCGTCACCGATTCTCGTGTACGATGGTGACTGCGGATTCTGCACGCGCTCGGTGCAGTTTGTGTTGGCGCATGACAAGCGCGGCATTGTTCGATTCGCGGCCCGCGACGGCGTTGCCGGCCGTGCGGTGCGTGCGCGGCACGCGCATCTGCAAACAGTTGAGTCACTGTTGTGGGTCGAGACAGTGGATGGCCGCGAAGTCGTGAGCGTGTACTCGGACGCGGTGCTCGCGACGGCGACGTACTTGGGCGGCGTGTATGCAGTGCTCGGTGGCCTAGGTCATCTCGTGCCGCGCTTCCTGCGCGATCCCGTGTACAACGCGATTGCTCGCGTGCGAAAGCGGATCATGCGCGGTGCTCCGGCGTGCCACCTGCCCGCACCGAAGGAACTTGCGCGAATGCTGCCGTAGTTGCATATCGGGGAACCTCCACCACCACTCGCAGAGTGACCTCCGTGCGTATTCATCTCCTCGCACTCGCCCTCGGATCGCTGTCGGCTTCAAGCCTCACTGAAGCCCAGCGTCTCGGCCCCGAAGTCCCCCGCCCGCGGATGCAGGCGACAGCCGACACGAACGATTCCGTACAACTCCTCGAGCTCGGAATGGGGCTCGTCGCCGAAGAGCCGGATGCGGCGGCGAACGCATTCTACTGGGCCGCGCGACTCGACCCCTCGTCACCGGGCGCGCTGTACGGCCGGCGCGTAGCACTCCTGACGCGCACGCAGCAGCGTCTCAATCAGTATATGGAAGGCGGACGTCGCGCTCGCGAGAACGGTCCCGAGTTTCGCGCCATTGACTCCCTGCAGCTGCGCGCGCTGTATCTCGATCCATTGATGTTCCGGATGCTCGACCGCACGCTGCTGTTCACGTACTACTACAACGCATTTCGCCGGCGCGGCGGCACGCTCACGCGCCGCGAGTTTGATCGCGAGCTGCAGTTTGAGTTGGCGGCGGAGCCAGCGGCCACGCGCGCCTGGGTGTTTTACGGCGCCGGCCAGTTCGATCGGGCCATCACCGAGTACGATGACGCCATTCGCAGGGCACGCAATCCAGTGAACCTGCGCATCGAGCGCGCACGCACGCTCTCGTTGCGCTCCCGCGATCGCGAGGCAGCTGACGAGTTTATGCGCGCGTACGATGCACTCAAGGCCCGCGATGAACGACGCGGCGAGTACGTCGTGTTCTACGACTCCAAGGCGTTGCTCCAGCACAGCGTTGGCATGCTACACACACGCATGAAGGCGCTGGATTCGGCGCGCGTGTATTTCGGTCGCGCCATGGAAGAGGATATCTCATTCTGGCCGGCGCACGTCGAGCTAGGACGTCTCGCATTGACGCAGAATGACACCGTGACTGCAGTGTCGGAACTGGGACTCGCGTCTGAACTCGCCACCGACGAACCGTACGTCCATCTCATGTACGGCGAGATGCTCCACAAAACGGGTCAGCACGTCGAAGCCGTGGAAGCACTGAAGAAGGCGATTGCGTTAGAACCGTACTACGCCGCGCCGCATTTCATTATTGCGCAGGCGCTGGAGCGAGCGGGAGACGCAGCTACCGCGAAGACACACTATGAGCGCTACTTGGCGCTCTCCCCGAAACGCGAAGCGCAGCAGCGGGCCACCGCGACTGCACGTATCGCCGCACTGAGTCGTTAATGCGTATTCGATTGCTGTGCGCGCTACTCGGCGCCGTGCCAGTCATTGTCACCGCGCAGCAGACGCCGACCCCTGCGCCGGCGCCGGTGATTCGTCCGCGCACTGCTGCGGAAGATTTGCAGCTGTTCAGCCAAGTGTTCAACCAGATTCGTGTGAATCACCCGGACTCGCTGGATTCGCATCGGTTGTTCATGGCGGCGATTCAGGCGATGGTGCAGGCCACCGATCCGCATTCGTACGTGATTCCTGCCGCGCGGCTTACCCCGGGCAAGGAAGACGAACTGCGCGCCGGTCGACTGCATCCTGTGCCGATCGAGTTCAGCTTCATCGGAGGCTCTGCCGTCGTCTCGGCCGTGTACGCGGGCACCGATGCGCGGCGTCGCGATATTCTTCCGGGCGACGAGCTCATGCTGATTGATGGACAGCCGATGCGCGCCGAAAGTGCGCTGGAGCTCGAGATTGCACTCGCCGGTCCGCGCAACAGCACAGTCGCGCTCACCTTCGAGCGTCGCCAGCCGGACGGCACGTACGCACGACTGGATCGCACGGTAAAGCGCGAGCGCTTTGACGAAGAGTCCGCCGTACCTGCTGCGCTGATGCTCGACGATTCCACGGGCTACATCCGCATCACCACATTTATGGGTGAGCGTATCGCATCCCAGGTTCGCAATGCGGTGAATTCGCTTGAGAATCGCGGCATGCGTCGCTTGATGCTCGACCTCCGACAGAACGGCGGTGGTTCGGTGGACGAAGCGGCCGCAATCGCCAGCGAATTCTTGCCCAGCGGCTCAGTGGTCTACACGTCGGAGTCGCGCCGCGCGAAGCCCGACACTGGTCGCGTGCGCCGCATCGTGCGGCAGCAAGTCACGCTGCCGATGATTGTGTTGCAGGACGACGGCAGTGCGAGCGCTTCGGAGCTCGTTGCCGGCGCGCTGCAAGATCACGATCGCGCGCTGATTGTGGGGCAGCCGAGTTTTGGAAAATCGCTGATGATGCGCGGGCATCCGTTGTCCGACGGCTCAATCCTCGTACTCGTGATTGGCCATCTCAAGACACCGTGCGGGCGCGTGATTCAGCGGCAGTACCGAGGGCTGACGGCGCGCAACTACTACCGACTCGCGGCGGCGGAGCGCGACACGGTGGGACGACCGAGTTGCACGACGGTCGGCGGGCGTCGCGTGTTTGGGGGTGGTGGTATTTATCCCGACGTGCGTTTGCCGTTGCAACCGCCCAGTCCGTTGTGGGCGCGGCGTGCGGACGAGCTCGATCTCAAGCTCAGCTGGGCGGGCGGATACGTCTCGCAGCAGGGCGCGGCTCTGCGCAACGCTGAAGAGTTTGCGCAGAAAGCCTCGCTCGCCGACGGCGCGGCAGATGCATTCCGCGCGTTCGCTTTGGAGCGGGGCGTGACAATCCCGCGCAGTGAAGCAGACGACGCCTACCTCACGCGAATGTTGCTCTCGGCGGTGGCCTTCGCGAAGTGGGGAAATCCGGGCTTGTATCACGTCGAAGCGCGACTAGATCCCGACGTTAATCGTGCGCTGCAGTACTTCGGCGAAATGCGCGCTCGCGGAATTCGCTAGCGCACCGACTCGTAGTCCGTGGGCGTATCAACGTCTTGGAGTACGTCCACGGGCCAGTCGTACATGCGCGCTTCCGCTTCGTGCGCGCGCACCACGGCTTTGCCGCATCCTTCGCCGTGCCACGCGAGCAACTCCGGCCACAGCGAACGGCGAAACACGAGCGGCGGCGCCAACACATCGCCGTAGCGTGACACGCTCAGTGGCTCGTTCCCAAGTGTTGCTCCAACCAAGAGCGCCTGCAGCATCGGCGTCGTGACGTGCACCATGTCGGAGAGCATCACGAGCGTGGCGTCTACATCGGCGGGCAGCGCGCGCAGTCCTGCGTGCAGCGATCCACTCGTTGGGCCCGTGGGATCAGGGCTCACCGTGAAAATCGCATCAAATGGCGCGAGCGCCTCTTGCACGCGCGCCGCTTCGTGTCCGGTGACGACAACAATTGGACTGTAGCCAGCATCCTGCACGCGACGCACGGTGCGATGCACCATCGGCTCGCCTTCAACCGGCAGCACGAGCTTGTTGGTGCCCATGCGGCTCGACGCACCGGCGGCGAGAATCACCGCACCGACGCGCGGCGCGGTGCTCACGAGTGAATCGGTGCGGTACGATCGCGCAGCGACGTCGCGCGGCGTCCACTCCGCACCGCCAACATCTCGGCCACCACACTCAACGCCACTTGCTCGGCGCCATCCGTGCCGATGTCGAGTCCCACGGGACCGAAGATGCGCGCGTCGTCCACAGGACCATCGCGCCGCAGAATACCGAGCACGCGCTCCGTGCGCTGGCGCGGTCCGAGAATTCCCAAGTAACGCGCTGGAGTGCCGAGCAGCGCACGCAGGTAGTCCGTGTCGTCGGCGAAGTGGTGCGTCATCACGACGGCGAAGCTGTCGTCGTCGAGCACGACGCGTTCGCCGAGTCGCGCGGCATCGGTTTCGACGAGGCGAATGGGAGCGGGGAAACGTTCAGGTGTGAGCAATCCTGGGCGGCGATCAGCAATCACCACGCGGAATCCCACGCTCGAGGCCAAACGCGCGAGATGCATGGCATCGTCGCCGGCGCTCACGATGAGCAAGCGCGGCGGCGGGAGCATGACATCAACAAATGTCTGATCCACGAGCGTGGACTCTGGTGCATCGAGGCCACGTCCACGCGCCGTGTTGAGATCGACGCATTCGCGAGCTTGCGTCTCAAGGTTTGTGATTACGACATGCGCCACTTCCTGCGCCATCATCTCGCGCTCAGCCACGCGCGCATCGCGCACAGGCTCAATCAACAAGTCCACCACACCTTCACAGCCCACGCCCAGATCCCACGCGGCGATCTCATCGGCAGAGCCGCAATACTCTCGACGTTCCGCGACTCCGGTGCGAATCACACGCAGCGCCACTTCACGCACATCGTCTTCCAAACAGCCGCCGCTCACGTTGCCGGCGTGCAGTGCAGTGGCCGCAACCACCAGCTTGGCCCCTTCGTGTCGATACGCTGAACCCCGCACGCGCACCACAGTCGCCAACGCGCAAGGCACTCCAGCGGCGTGCCATTCGGCGAGCCGCTCGAGTACCTGACGCGTTTCGAGCCACTGCTTCACTCCGTTAGCTCCACGAGAGGTTGTGCAACGAAAGTGGCAGCGAGCGAATGCGCTTGCCCGTGGCGGCGAAGATGGCGTTGGTGAGTGCCGGAATCACCGGCGGCAACGCCGGCTCACCCATGCCGGTTGGCGCGAACTCCGTAATGCGGAACTCTACTTCCACCGGCGGCACACCGCGCATGCGCAGCAGAGGGAAGTCATTGAAGTTGGCTTCCTTCGTCGCGCCGCCTTCA
>JAYUWY010000200.1:0-1828 GCA_043753285.1 Gemmatimonas sp.
GCGGTACGCGACGCGGGCTATGAGGTTCTCGCAGTCAGCTAGGAGGC
This sequence comes from Gemmatimonas sp., assembly GCA_043753285.1. Taxonomy (GTDB): domain Bacteria; phylum Gemmatimonadota; class Gemmatimonadetes; order Gemmatimonadales; family Gemmatimonadaceae; genus Pseudogemmatithrix. Next base: position 48 of record JAYUWY010000200.1, read on the forward strand.
GGTATGTCAGGAACAGACTGGATGGTTATCGCAGGTGCGGCGCTCACCATCAGCGCCGTGTACTGGTGGTTCTTCGTGGCGGGCCAAACGCCGGTGGCGGCGAGGGCCGAGATTGTGATTACGGTGGATGGCGGCTACAGCCCATCGGTGATTCAAGCGAAGGTCGGCGCGCCACTGCGCCTCGTCTTTGATCGCAAAGACAACTCCTCGTGCTCAGAGGAGATTGTGATTCCCGAGTTCAACGTGCGCCAGTTCCTGCCCACGGGTGAGCGCACCGTCATTGAAGTGACGCCGATGCGCGCGGGAAAATTCTCCATGTCGTGCGGGATGAGCATGCTGCACGGGAGCATCATCGCCGATGTCTAAACACACCATCGCTCGCATTCCCGTCTCAGGGATGACGTGCGCCGCGTGCCAGGCGCGCGTACAAAAAACGCTGCAGCAGCAGCCTGGTGTTGCCGATGCCTCGGTGAATCTGATGATGGGCACCGCCACCGTGAGTTATGACGCCGACGCCGTAACACCTGCAGCGCTGGTCTCAGCAATTCAGGAGACGGGCTACGGCGCCGAGTTGCCGCGCGACGATCGCTCGGCGTTTGAAGAGCAGGACGCGCGCGACAAGGCAACGGCCGAAGAGTTCTCCGATCTCAAGCGCAAAGCCATCGTGAGCGGCGTGATTGGTGCCATCGCGATGGTGGTGATGCCGTTCATGCACTCGATGATGTGGATCACGTGGGTGATGCTCGTTGTCACGGCCGGCGTGATGGCCACCGCGGGTCGCCACTTCTATGTGCGCGCGTGGAAGGCATTCACGCACCACTCGGCCAACATGGACACGCTCGTGGCGCTGGGCACCGGTGCGGCGTTCGTGTACTCCGTGATTGCGACGGTAGCACCGCAGTTTTTCACGGCGCGTGGTGTGCCGGCTAACGTGTACTACGAAGCGGTGATTCTGATCATCGCCTTCATTCTCACGGGCAACGCGTTTGAAGCACGCGCCAAGCGCAACACAGCCACGGCGCTACGCGCATTGGTGCAGCTGCAGCCCAAGACGGCGCGCGTCGTGCGCAATCTACAGGAGCAAGACATCGCCATTGAGTTGGTTGAGGCGGGCGACTTTGTGGTCGTGCGTCCAGGCGAGCGCATTCCGGTGGACGGCGTCGTGCACAAAGGCGAGAGCGCGGTGGATGAATCGATGCTCACGGGCGAATCACTGCCCGTGGCAAAGAAGCCTGGTGATCGCGTGATTGGCGGTACGATCAATCGCACTGGTGCATTTCGCTTCAAGGCCACAACGCTTGGCGAGCACTCCATGCTCGCGCAGATTGTGAAGCTGATGCGCGATGCGCAGGGCTCGCGCGCGCCGATCCAAGCACTCGCCGACAAGATCTCGGCGGTGTTCGTGCCCGTGGTGATTGCGATTGCCATTGTGACGTTCGCCGTGTGGGCGGTGGTGCTCAACGACGCGGCGATGGTAAAGGGCTTCGCGGCTGCAGTGACGGTGCTCATCATCGCCTGTCCGTGTGCGATGGGCCTTGCTGTGCCGACTGCCGTGATGGTCGCAACAGGCAAGGGCGCGGAGCTCGGCGTGCTCATCAAGGGCGGCGAAGCGCTGCAGCGTGCGGGCGACGTGACAACGATTGTGCTCGACAAAACGGGCACTGTGACAGAAGGCCGTCCGACGGTTACGGACGTGCACGCGGTTGTCGCAGGCACTGAGAACGACATGCTCGCAAAGGTCGCAGCGGTGGAATCGCTGTCGGAGCATCCCATCGCTGAAG
>JAYUWY010000201.1:0-3700 GCA_043753285.1 Gemmatimonas sp.
GACGCCGCATCATTCGTGGGAGCGCGGCAGTAACGAGAACGCGAACGGGTTGATTCGGCAGTACTTGAAGAAGGGCGTCTCGATGGAGCACCTGACACAACGCGACTGCCAACGCATCGCGGACAAACTCAACCGCCGACCGCGCAAGCGACTCGGCTTCAAAACGCCGGAGGAGGTCTATGCCGCGTAACGCTCATTGTTGCACTTCACGGTTGACTCTACACCTACACCCAGATCACCCTGCACCAGAGGTACCGCATCTTGGCGCTCTATTGACTGAGATGCCCCAGCTTCGGTGGACAGTGAGTTAAGCTACTGCGGCCTGCTGTTCGAATGCGACCGGACTGATGTTGCCGAGCGTCGAGTGCCTCCGGGTCGGATTGTAGAAGCGCTCGATGTAATCGAAGACATCGGCCCGCGCTTCCTGCCGCGTGCGGTACTGCCGCCGATGACATCGCTCGACCTTCAGCGTCGAGAAAAAGCTTTCCATCACCGAGTTGTCCCAGACGTCCCCGGAGCGACTCATGCTGCACGTGACGCCGAGTTCCGTGAGCAGTCGCTGGAAGTGTTCGCTGGTGTACTGACTGCCCTGGTCGGAATGATGCAGCAGCGTCTCGGGCCCGCCGCGCCGCCAGACGGCCATCACCAACGCATCGGTCACGAGCTGACTCGTCATCGTCGACTGCATCGACCAACCCACGACGCGCCGCGAGAAGAGATCAAGCACGACGGCCGCGTACAGCCAGCCCTCGCGGGTCCAGATGTACGTGAAGTCCGCGACCCACTTCTGATTCGGGGCCGTCGCCGTGAAGTCGCGATCGAGCACATTGGGCGCGACGAGGTGCAGCGCCCGCTCGCCACGGTCTGTCGGCAGTGCGCGACGCCGCGGACGGGCGCGCAGCGCGGCCGCGCGCATCAAACGAGCGACGCGCTCGCGGCCGCACGTGTGGCCGGCGTCGCGGACCTCGTCAATCATCCGCCGCACGCCATAGGTGGAGTCCGAGAGCACGAACGCAGCGCGCATCGTCTGCAGGATCGCGGCATCCGTCCGCGCGCGCACGCTGGGTCCGCGCGTGCGCCACGCATAGAAGCCACTGCGCGAGACCCCGAGCGCCCCGCACTGCACGTCCACCGGCCAGATCCCTCGGTGCGTCGCGATGAAGCCGAACTTCACATCGACTCCTTCGCAAAGTAGGCCGCGGCTTTTTTTAGGATGTCGCGCTCCATCCTCAGCCGCGCGACTTCGCGCCGCAGCTGCGTCACCTCCGCCGTCTCCGGCGACTGCCGCCCCTCGCCGGGAAACGCGTGCGTGGGATCGGCCTGCAGCTCTCGGACCCACGTCCGCAGCACGTTCACATGCACGCCCAAGTCCCGCGAGGCCTGCGCAAAACTCACGCCCCGCTCGCGCACGAGGCGCACCGCCTCCACTTTAAACTCTCTGCTGAACCGCCGTCGTCCCGCCATAGAAGACCTCCGTCTCCGTAAAGAACACCGTAGGATGGTGTCCACGGAAGTCGGGGCATCTCACGCAGGAGTAGCTGCAATCGGCCGGAGGCGGGCACACCGTCCGTCTCCGGCAACGGTCCACCGTTTCACCGAAGGTCGTCTTCTTCGGTCTCCCGAGAATCTCCACTGTGACGATATCGAATCGCGTCGTGAACGTACTGATGGTATTGATGACTGCCACCGCGCTCGGCGCGGTCGTGTACCGCGTTGCAGAGACTCGCCGGAACGCCCCTGTTCCACTGGTCTCTGAGATTCGCGAGTGGCGTTCGTATGGATCGAGTGGATCCGTGATCGGAGCCGCGGATGCACCAGTGCAGCTCGTCGTTTTCTCGGATTTCCAGTGCCCCTACTGCAAGCAGTTCGCCGACAGTGCACGTGCCGTTATGGCGCGACACCCCGGACGCATACGCATGGTCTTTCGCCATCGCCCGATCGAGTCCATTCACCCGCACGCGACAGCTGCTGCCCGCGCGGCGGTCTGCGCAGACCGCGCTGGTCGCTTCGAGCAAATGCACGATGCCCTCTTCGGCGCTCAGGATTCCATCGGGGTGCTTCCTTGGGAGGAATTTGTCGCGCGCGCGGGAATTGAGGACACGGCATCCTTCAGCGCGTGTCAGTCCAGCGAGCTGCCAGCCGCAACTCTTGCGCGTGACCGGAAGGCAGCAGACGAACTTGGAGTGTCCGGAACACCTGTCGTGCTCGTCAATGGCATTAAGGTGCTCGGAATGCCTCAGCGCAGCGTTCTCGACAGCCTCGTCTCCTTGCCGATTGGTCGTCAATGAACTGGCGTGGCTACCTCTCAGCGGCGCTGTTGGCTGGTCACCTCAGCGCCTGCGATGGGGCCAACCGCTCCGTTGCCAGCATTGTCACTCAAGACAGCAGCGGTGTGCAAATCTCCCGCATCCCGGGCGCACTTGTCTCAGAAACAATGGAGTGGACTACCGGCCCACGACCTGTCCTCGCGCTCGGGGAGCCTGCACCGGGTGAACCGTCGCAGTTCAGCAGCGTGTCAGGCGTGCGCCTTTTGACCGGTGGTCGCGTGATGTTCGCAAGCGACGCATCGAAACAACTCTTCACGGTCGACGCGACCGGTGCGACGGTCGAATCGCGCGGCCGACCCGGTAACGGTCCGTTCGAGTTCCAGCACCTGCGAATGCTTCCGTCCGCCGATACGGCGATCATCACGTTGTTCGACGCGCTGCGCCAGCAAGTAACGGTGCTCCCGACGGCAGCGTTCGAGCCGAGGACACTGTCGCTCGCCGGGCTCGGCATCGGTGCCTCGATTCCCATCGTACGCTTCTCGGACGGTCAGATTCTGGCGCGGCGGCAGGGACCCTTACCAGAGCCGACCGACCAGGGTGTCGTCGCTAGCGTCGACACCCTGGTACGAGTGAGCGAGGATGGACACGTAGTGACGAATTTCGGCGCCCACCTCGCTGACGATCGAGTGCTCCGTCGAACGTCGAGCGGCGGCCTGACCGGCGGACGACCGCCGTTCGGTCGCAAGCTGCTCGCTGCCGCCGACGACAGTGTGGTAGTCGTCGCAGCGACGGCGGATTGGGAGCTGTGGATTTACCCACCGAACGGCGGGCTGCCGCGCATTATTCGGGTCGACCTTCCGAGACGCGCCGTTAACGCTGCAACGCGCCGAGAGTACCGAGAGCGAGTCCTCCGTGACGTGCGCGATGAATACGGCAAGCGAGAGTGGACAATGCTCTCTAACGACGACGTCTTCCCTCGCGAGTATCCGGCGTTCGACTTGCTTCTTCTAGATCGTGAGGGGAACATCTGGGTGCGTGAAACCGTGTCACGCGCCGACAGCCTCGCGCAGTGGTCGATCCTCGATCGAACCGGACTGCCGCTCGCGCGCATCCGGCTACCTTCGTCATTCACGCCATTCGACATCGCCCACGATCGCATCGCTGGAGTGTGGGTTGATTCCCTCGGTGGCGAGCAAGTGCAGGTGTGGTCGCTTTCACGCCGCTGACCTCTCGAGTTCGTCACTGTTGTTATCGAACCCACAAATCGAATCGGCTGCACTAAGAGTGTTTCTCATTACGATTATGAGAATGATTCTCCTGAGTGTGATAGTCGAGGTGAAGGCCCACTCGCGTCCGCCGCATCATAACGACGCTTGCTGACTGATGGCCGCGTGTAAGGAGAGCAGTTGTGGGGCGGCCGCCATTTCGTTCAA
>JAYUWY010000202.1:0-1827 GCA_043753285.1 Gemmatimonas sp.
GGCGCTTCCAGCGGACTCTCGAGCACACCAGCGTTCACGAGCAGCGCGTGGCGCGTGCGAAACACACGCGACGAGACGGCGATGGGATCGTCCGTCGGAATCGCAATCGCCGGCGGCGCGTTCGGCGCACGCAACGACGTCACGGGTCGCAACAATCCCGCGCCGGGATCGTGCACGAGCAGTGCGCCGTAGTCTGCACCCACGGTGTCGGCGACTTCGAGCAGAATTGTCTTTGCGGCGTCATCGAGCGTCACCGTGCGCCCAAGAATCTCGCTGATGGAATAGAGAAGATTGATCTCCTCGTATCGCTCCATCAATTCGTCGGCGGCGTGCGACGATTCCCAATGCGCTTGCAACATCTCCGAGAGCACCGGCACGAGCACGCGCAGCCATTTGCGCACGTCGGCATCATCGTCGGGCACGGGGCCGATGCCAATCCATGCGCGCGTGCGGCCTGGAATACGCATCACGAGTTGTGTGCCCAACGCGGTCTCGCGCACAGTGGGCGTCGTGCCTTCGATGCGCGTAAAACCTTCGGGCGGCGTGACGTCCCCGCCCGATGTCGCCGCCACTTCCATCGTCGCACCAGCGGTCGCTTGCGTCCACACGGTTGCTCCGACGCCGTAGGCTTCGGAGAACGCGAGGAGGACGTGCGAAAAGTCGCTCACGCGGCGTGGCCCGGACGACGCATCGTCAACCGCACGACATTGCCGGTGGCGCGAAAATTCTCCACGCGGTCAACCAGCGCTCGCATTAAGAACAAACCGCGGCCGTCTTCGCGCTCAATGTTCTCTGGCAGCGTGGGATCCTCCGTGCAGGCTTCGAGATCAAAGCCCTGCCCGTCGTCTTCCACTTCCACGATGAGGGCGTCGTCGGTGAGTTCAACGCGCACGCGCACTTCTTTGCGGGCGTCTTCGCCATTGCCTCGCAGAATGGCATTCGACAGCGCTTCGGTGAGCGCCACGGGCAAATTCAGCGCAAGTTGCCGATCATCAAACGCATGTCCCGCGCAACGCAGCACCACGGCCTCCACCACGCCTTCAATGTGCTGGAGCTCGCTAGGAATGCGGAGGTCCAGCGTACGCGATGCCGCCATTCAGAACGTCTCGAGCGCGCGCTCTCGAGAGTCGGATATCTGAAACAGCGTATCGAGCTTGGTCAGCTCAAACAGTGTTTGGAGATCGTCGTTCAAGTTGGCAAGGCGAATATCGCCGCCCAATTCGCGCAGGCGCTTGGCCAGCGACACGAGCACACCCAAGCCGGCCGAGTCGATGTAGCCGGTGCGCGCAAAGTCAACGAGAATCTTGCGCCCTCCCGTCTCCGCCTCATCAAGCACGCGCTGCTTGAGCTCCTGGCGGTTGCTGACGATGAGCTGACCCTCGATTTCGACAATGACGACGTCGCCTTGGCGGGACACGTGCAGGGGCATTCCGGACTCGCGCTGAAGGTGTGGAGAGAAAGATACCGCTAGAACTTGGCGCGCAATGCCTTGGCCACGGCCGGATGCACGAGCTTGTCGATGTCGCCGCCAAACCGAGCGACTTCGCGCACCAGCGACGAACTCACGTAGCTGACTTCCACCGAGGGCACCATAAACATCGTTTCCAGCGACGGATCGAGATGGCGATTCATGAGCGCCATCTGATACTCGTACTCAAAATCGGCCACCGCGCGCAGTCCGCGCAGCGTCACGCGCACATTCAGCTCGCGCGCAAAGTCCACCACGAGGCCGCGAAACGAACGCACTTCCACGCGCGGATCATTGTCGAGCGCCGCGCGAATCAAGTCAATGCGCTCTTCTTCAGAGAACAGCGGCTGCTTGGCGAC
>JAYUWY010000203.1:0-1826 GCA_043753285.1 Gemmatimonas sp.
CATCGCAGGAAGTGCTCCTGCGCTCGGCGATTGCTGCCGCGTTCTATCCCGAGGAAGTCGCCGCGCAGTTGCCCGACTCGGCCATCGCGCAGTTCGTCGCCGCCATTCAACGCGTGCCCGACCACACATTGCCCATCGAACTGCAGTGGGCGGGTCTCGACTCGTTGCTCGAAGTCGCGCGCGCTCGCACATTCGTCGTGCAAGTCACGGGCGATGAGCAGGCGCTTGTTGGACCCACAGGGCAGGGCACACTCACGCTCTTGAGCTCGCGCCCCGCGCGCTTCACGCTGCGCACGGCACTTCTGGGCAGCACCGCTGCAAATCGCCAAGACTCCACGGCGGCCATGAGTCCGCGTGCGACGCTTCGTTACCGCGCGCACGACGGCACCAACGTCTTGCTCGCCGAGGGCGCGTACACGGCGACGATTGTCGCGCATGCTGCGAACGGCGATAGCACCGTGATTACGCGCCGTCTCGATGTCACCGGCGCGCGCTTGATGCTCATCGCACCGCCCGCGCTCGACTCCACCAAGCTCGTGCCCGAGACAGGCCGACCGAAGATTGTGAAGGCCGGCCTCACGACGCTCGCCTTCGCGCTCGTCACGTTCGCCATCGGCGGACAGAGCGGCACCGACGACGATTTTGGAACTGGCTTCAAGCCCGATGGACGGAGCACGTTCGTGGGACTCACCATGTTGAGTGCCGGCGTGTTCACGTACTTCATGGAGAAGAACAAGACAAACCCTACAGCCGTCGCTGCCAACACCGCGCTGCGCGATGCACATCGCAAAGCGATGGATGACGCCGAAGCACAAAATCGCACACGCATCGCGCAGTATCGCGTGACGGTGAAGCTCGCAGAGGAGACACGCTAATGCGCCGCGTATTGCTCGCTCTCATTCTTGGCGCCGCGCCACTCGCTGCGCAAACACCAGCAGCGCCCGCTCTAGCCGCTGCCGCACCGGCCGCGGATTCCGTGAAGGGCCCGCGTCGCTCGCCCGTGTACATGATGCTCATGCTCGAAGTCCACGGCACGCGTCTGATCACCGGCGAAGCTGGCACGGGTGCTCAAACAGAACCGGGGATGGGAAGCTTTGACTTCTCTATTCAGTCGTCGCGAAAGTCAGGCGTCGGTCTCGCTTTCCGCAGCATCGGCGGAGAAGAAGCCTACGACTACGCCGAACTCGGTGTCCTCCTCGGCAAGCGCGCGTTCTCGTTTGATCTCGGAGCGGCCACGCGCACCGGATACAACACATTTAGTGATGCCCTGAATGACACCACGTATACCTTCGCCCGCATCGGTGCGCGCTCGCGCATGAACCTCGGCGCGTCGGATTTCTCGCTGACCTTTCGCGGGCTTGGCTATGTGAAGATTCCGTCGGCGCGCGAGGAGTTGATGTCGTCGGATCTCTCCGGGATGTCCCTTGAGACAGGCCTGACGTGGGCGTGGTCGCGGTTTCCTCTCGCGGCGTCGCTCGGGTATCGGCTTGAGAAATTCCATGTGTTTGGGGTGGAACAAGAGTCTTCGTCGCTCACGCTTGGGGGAGGCATTCTCCTCGGGCGTCGCTAGCTCTCGGGAGACGGGAGACGGCGGGGACGACGTGCGGGGGTGGTGCGGGGGGAGAGGTGCCACGAGGGCGAGACGGGAAACGGGCGAGGTTAACCTCTGCCGCCGCCCCATCTCGCCCTCGTTTCCCATCTACCTCCGAACCACCCCCGCACGTCTCTCCCGCCGTCTCCCGCTGTAAGCAGTCGCAGTCGCAGTCGCCGTCGCCGTTCCCAAAAAGAAAGCAGTGACATCCGACAGATGGGGGTTTCCCGAACCC
>JAYUWY010000204.1:0-3695 GCA_043753285.1 Gemmatimonas sp.
GGATTCACGACGCGCTTCCAGTTGTACACGGTGCCCGGGCAGGTCTACTACCAGACGACGCGTAAGCTCGTCTTGCAGGGCGCAGACGGCGTGGTGTTCGTCGCGGATTCACAGGCGCGCCAGCTCGCGGAGAACATTGAATCGTTCCAAGATCTCCACGAGAATCTCGCGGAGCAGGGCGTGGATGCGCGCACGATGCCGCTCGTCATTCAGTACAACAAGATTGATTTGCCCGAAGAACTGCGCACGCCCGTGCCGGAGCTTGAAGAGCAGATCAACTTCCGCGGTGTGCCGTCGTTTAGCGCCGATGCGCTGCACGGCCCCGGCGTGTTCGAAACGCTGCGCGGCATTTCCGAACAAGTGCTGCGCAAACTCAGCGCTGGACGGAACGGCTAGTGCGTCTCGATCCTCGGCTCACCTTCGAGCGACTGGTCGTCGGCGCGGCGAATCGCCTCGCCGCTGCGGCGTCGCGCGCAGTGGCCGAGGCGCCAGGCACGACGTACAACCCGCTGTTCATCTACGGCGGCTCGGGATTGGGCAAGACGCATTTGTTGACAGCGACGGCGCACTTGTTGCAGCAGCTGCAGCCCGATGCCGAAGTGCTCGCGCTGACACTCGATGAGTTCTCGGAGCAGTATCACGCGGCAGTGAGCGCGGGTGAGACGTCGGCGTTTGGCCATCGCCTGGCCGGCGTGGACTTGTTGCTGCTCGACGATTTGCAGTTCGTGACGGGTCGTCGCGAGATGCAGGCTGAGTTGTTGCGATTGTTTGCGGTGATGCAGGACTCGGGACGCCAGATTGTTTGCGCGAGCGACCGTGCACCGGTGGACATCGTCGATGTGGACGAGCGACTGATTTCGCGCATGGCGGGCGGTCTCGTCGTGGACGTTGGCATGCCGGAGTACGAAGCGCGTGTCGCCATTCTGCGCGCCGCCATTGCGGAGCGCGAGATTTCTGTGCCCGATGGCGCCGTGGAGCGCCTCGCCGAGCGCGGTATTGCGAGTGTGCGCGAGCTACAGGGCTTGCTCAATCAGTGGATTGCGCAGGAAGCGATGGGTGGCGGACGCCGCATGCCGACGCCGATGCCGGGTGGCGTTGATGCGCTCAGGCCGTCGGGAGAGTTCTTGTCGTTTCTCTCTGACGTTGCGGCGGTGGTGCAGGAGCAAGTTGAGACGTGGCAGGTGCGCTTGCGCGAGGTGATTGCCTACTGGAAGGGCGAGGGCTATCGCACGGCGGTGCTTGAGCGCGCGCTGGTGTTGCCCAAGGAACCGGACGTGCAAGGACTCATCGCGATGTACGTGGGCGCGGTGGAGCATCTGCGTGCGTTGGAGCGTGAGGCCACATCCGTGGACGCGGCGCTCGGTGGCCACGAAATGTTCCGCGATCCTGAGCGCCTCGCTGAAGCCGAAGAGTTTGTCGACAAGGCGCTGTCTGGTGACATGCCGCCGGGTGGACCGAATCCGTCGTTCACGCGCGAAGGCTTTGACGTGGGCTCGGCGAATCAGTTGGCCGTGCACGCCGCAGATGCGGTGATTGCGCAGCCGGGTGAGCGCTACAATCCGTTGCTCATCTCGGGGCCGAGCGGAGTGGGCAAGACGCATCTCGTGCACGCGATTGGCAACTCCATTGCGGGCCGCAGTGGCGGCAAGATTGTCGTCGCGTGTGTGCACGCGCAGTCGCTGGTGGACGAACTCATCGCGGCGATTCAACAGGGCACGGTGGAGCGCTGGCGCGCGCGGTATCGCGCGGCGGGCGCGCTGGTCATTGACGATGTGCAGTTCCTCGCGGGCAAGGAGCGCACGCAAGACGAGTTCTTCTTCGTGTTTAATGCGCTGATTGACGAAGGCAAGCAGATCATTCTCTCGAGTGATCGCTCGCCGTCGGAGATTCCGGATCTCGCGTCGCGTTTGCGCTCGCGGTTTGAGGGTGGACTGATTGCCGAGATTCAGCCGCCCGACAGGCCGTTGCGCGAGAAGCTGGCCGCGCGATTCCTCGCGGGCATGGGGCGTGCGGCACCGCCGGAACTGCTCGACGTCATTTGCGATCCCACCGTGCGAAGTGTGCGCGAGCTCATCGGCATGGTGAATCGCCTCGCTGCGGCCGCTGAGGCACTCGGCGTGCCGCTTGATGCGGCGTTGGCGCGCCAGGAGTTGGGACTTGGTGCGGCGGCGAGCGCAACGATTGCGCCGCCCGCGGCCGCCGCGAGTTCGATTGACCGCACGTTCCTTGATCGCGAGCGCGTGGTGTGGGAATGGGCCGATCTCTCGGGCCGCGTCATTGAGGAGCACCGCTAATGGCGATTAAGGGCTCACTCAAGGAAGCGTCGCTGCCCGACGTGCTGCAGCTGCTTGCCATGGGCAAGAAGAGCGGCTGCTTGTCGGTGACGCATCGCTCCAACTTTGGCTCGATCTACTTCGATAAGGGCAAGATCAGCTACGCGAGCATTGTGAATCGTCGCGACCGCTTGGGTGACATTCTTACCAAGAGCGGCTTACTGACGCAGGAAAAGCTCGACGAAGCAATTGAGCTGCAGGCGAAGTCGCGCGGACAGCGCCTCGGTGATTTGCTCGTGACGCACGGCATGATCACGCGCGAGCAGTTGCACGCGCAGATTCGCATTCAGATTGAAGAAGCCGTCTACTTCTTGTTTACGTGGGCGGAAGGCACGTTCAACTTTGAATCGGACATTCGTCCGGACGAGCAGGATTTTCTCGTCGCCATCAATCCGGAGTCGCTGCTGTTGGAAGGCGCGCGGCGCGTGGACGAGTGGAGTCTGATTGAGAAGAAGATTCCGTCGTTCGATGTGGTGTTTGAGTTGGACCGTCGCCGGCTCGACGAGAGCTCGCCACAACTCACGTCCGAGCAGCGCACGCTGGTCCCGCTGATTGACGGGCGCACCGACGTTTCGGGTTTGGTGGACGCGAGCGGACTCGTGGAATTCGAGGTCGGCAAGGCGCTGTTTGGCTTGGCGACCGCGGGCTTCCTGCATCGCGTCGGACGCTCGAAGGCGCCGGAAGACGCCGCCGCCGATGTGCGTGTGGAAGAGCATCGCAATCTCGGCGTGGCGTTTTACCGCGCGGGCATGCTGGATGAGGCGGTGCGTGAGTTTCGTCGCGTGACGGAATTGCGTCCCGAGGATATCGGTGCGCGATTCCTGATGGGTGTGGCGCATCTGCGCTTGGGCAAGTGGGCCGAAGCAACCACGCATCTCGAAGCGGCCGGACGTCAACGCGCGGCGAAGTTTGCGGTGTTCCATAACTTGGCGTTGGCGCTTGAGCGTCTGGGCCGCGAAGACGAAGCGAAGGCCGCCTTGGAAATGGCGTTGGAACGCGGCGGCGCAGAGGAGCCGCGCATTCATCTGTCGCTCGGTGTGCTGTCGCTGCGTCGCGGCGCCTTCGATGAAGCGCACACACACTTCATGCGCGCGCGCCCGCTGTACGGGGCCAAGCCACCGAGTGCGGTGTGGTTCCACTCAGCGGCGTTGGCGGCGGCACTGGCGGGGCAGCTCGAGAAGACCATGTCGTTGCTCAGCGAAGGCACCGAAGCGCATCCGCATGCGGCGGCGTTGCACAACAATCTCGCCGTGGCGTTGATGGCACTCGGTCGCGCCGACGACGCGATGGCGGCGATCACGCGCGGCCTGCAGGAAGATCCTGGCCTGGCGCCGTTGCATCGCAACTTGGGTGACTTACATC
>JAYUWY010000205.1:0-7467 GCA_043753285.1 Gemmatimonas sp.
GTGGTCGCCAGCGAGACGGACAAAGGCGGCGCGTGGTGGGAGGCCGAGCAGTATCGTGCCAACGCGTTGGGACAGGTCTGGTATAGCCGCGCGGACAAAGGCGCGACGACCACGCCGTATCCCCAGGAGTCGCACTACAACCACAACGGGGCGCTCATCGCGAAGCGACCGTTGCGAGCGGATCCAACGGACACGCTGATATTCGACGACACGACCTATTCGCACGTCGATCAAGCGGGCAACGTGTCGCTTTCGGGGAGCCGCAGCCGCTTCGAGGGCTTCGACACGTATGTGGCGACCAGGAACTACTATCGCGCCGACGATCGGTTGGCGGTGGTGCAGCGCTATGATTCACCGAGCTCCGGACGCATTGGTGCGTGGGAGGAGTTTCGATATGACGCACTCGGCCGGAAAGTCCTGAGTCGCATCCGTCGCGAGGCTGGCGGGATGTACACCGCGCTGTGTACGGGCGCGAGCTGCGTCGGTGTGGTGGAGCGGACGATTTGGGATGGGAGTGACGTGTTGTACGAGTTGCGCGCGAATGGGAGTGACGCGCAGACTAGCACGCAGCTTGATGTGCTGACGAGCACGGGTGTGTTCTGGGGCGAGGCGGGCTATCTGAACTTCGGCGGCATTGATCAGCCGGTGGTGATGTTCGAAGGGCGCGTGCCGAACTACGACTGGCGGGGTATGCCAGAGAGCTCGAGTTGGACCGATGGGACACCGGCGGATTGCGCGCTCGCGACGACGACGTGCACCACGATTCAGTGGCCCGCTGGAACTTCTGTGTACTACAAGAAGTTGCCGTGGTCTACGTCGGGTAGTGCAATGCCGCAGTGGGTGGGGACAGTTCTCGCAAATGGGGCGGGGGGCGCCGGGCTACTCTACAGGAGGAACCGGTTCTACGATCCGAGTACGGGGCAGTTCACGCAGCAGGATCCGATCGGGCTCGGTGGTGGCCTGAACTTGTATGGCTACGCGGATGGTGATCCGATCAACAACGCGGACCCGTTTGGCCTCAGTTCCTGTCCGAAGGACGCTAGCGACGAGGAACGCGCGGAGTGTGAGAAGAAGGAAGCGGAGGAGGCTGCGGATCGGGCGGCATACAGGGCACGAGTGATGAGCTGTACCCAAGACACTCCGGGGTTCAACTCGATGGTGGCACTCTCGCCTGCCGGACTCTTGAACCTGAAGATGGGGCTGGGACGGTCTATCCGGCCGGAAGGTTCCTCCGCGTGGACCTCGATAGATCGACAGTTCCCCGATCTTCCGGGTGCCAACAGGCGCGGCGGAGTAGCTGTTCGAAGGGTGGGTAGTGGCGCGATCAAGACAGCGGGTAGACTTGGAACTGGGGCCGCCGTCCTCTCAGCATTCGCGACCAGCTACGTTCTGACGACGATCGCAAGATGTGCGCTGGAAGCCCGAGAGCCCTAACTTCGTACTGTGAGGGACACATCAATGGTGTTTGCTACTGACAAACTCCTTAAGGCTGCGGAGGATCGCGTACGAGAGCGGCTTCGAGAACGGCCTGCGGTTCCCCTCGTGCAAGCGGTGGTTGGCAGTTCAGACCGAGAGCAGATCAGTGCGGTTTCGTCGCTCGCGGCGGAACTGGGCGTCGTGATTGGCACGGATGTCCGGCACTTGCGAGCGACGGAGACCTTTCGCGAGGCACTGAGAGTGCGCCGAGAAGAGCTTGCAAGCGAAGCTGGCGCCCTCATGCCGAGAGTCGGCCTTAGCGATGTGATCGACCCATTCGCGTTTGATCTGCTGGATCTCGCCGAACGGAAGTTTCGGGAGAAGCCTTCGCGTGTACAGGACAAGGTATTCGCACCATTGCCGAAGAACGAAGACGAGTGGATTGAGCGTATTTTGGACTTGACTGTTGCTGACTTTCTGAGAGCTCTGGCGTAGTGTCCTAACACCACGTGCTGCTGCAGCGGCGCAGCCGCCGTCTGCAGCGGCCGGCGGCTAGGTTCCGCTGACGCGCCGACGGATCCGCACGCGCTCCGGCTCCACGAGCCAGAGCGCACCGTTCGGCGATTCGGTCGCCAACAGTCGTACGGCGCCTTCGAGGCAGGACACGGTGGCCTTGATCGACTGATCGGGCGGGCGGAGCAGAATGATTCCCGGCGAGGTCGCGGGATGCACAAGGCGCACGTCCGAGAAGTCCGTGTCGAGCGTCACCAGCACGCGGGCCTCGCGTTCGCAGGCGGCGCGGATGATCGCGTCGAGCGTCGATGCGAGGCCCTCCTCGTGCACATCGTGCACATCCCAGCCGTGGAGCTCGAGAACGGCGCGCGCCGCGCGCGGCAGATTCTCGCCCAACGTGAAGCGCATGCCTAGGCGGGAATCGGTAGAATGCGGTCGTGCGCAATCGCCGCCGCGAACGCCAGCGCGGCGCGAATGTGCGTCGGCGTCAACGATGGGTACTCGGCGAGAATCGTCGCTTCAGTCTCGCCGGCTGCGAGATTGTCTAGGATGACGTAGACGGGAATCCGGGTGTCGCGCATGCAGGGCTGTCCACCCTGCCGGCCGGCGTCGATCGTGAGGTGCTCGCGCCAATCCATAGTGAGGCTCTCCGAAGGTCGACTCGGAATCTACCTGATCTCGGGACCATCCGCAGAACCGCTGTCCCCGGCGCGGCCCCATCGCCCCTCTGGCGATGTACGGCCCGAGATGGCACTGTGACGCGCAAACGCGGCGGTTCACGCAGATGGATCCGATTGGTGTTGCTGGTGGGTATAGTCAGTATGGGTATGCGGGCGGCGACCCTGTGAATTTCTCGGATCCGTTCGGGCTCTGTCCGCCAGAAGACAATGACCCGTGCAACATGAACACTGGTGACCCAAACCTCGACAACGCCGACTCGCGCAATCAGATGGAGCGGGGTTACAAGAACGCAGGGACTGACGCGGGCGGATATCGTCTCGAGGCGGGTGGCGTGTGCTACGTGGACGGCGAATGCGTATCAGGCAAGAATGCAACCCGAGAGAATATCGATCTCGCTAGCGACCCTCGAAGGAAGGCAAAGTATGATTGGCATACACACGGCAATGTAGGGAGAACGCGCGAAAGCGGTGTCCCCGGTGACGTATATACCGCAGGCGCTAGTACGCCCGATATTGAAGGCGCCGAGATGGTGTACAACAGTCCTCTGCTAAAGATGTTCGGCAACAACTTGTACCCCTCATACATAGTAGATGACAAGTACATCTATCGCATCACGCCTGGAGCAGACGGCAAGGCGCAAATAGCAACGTTTAATCGATGGAAGACACCATGAGCAATCGACAAATATCCAGTATTCGAAGGTACGCAATGCTCTTCTGCGGCTTTCTCGCGATTGTTGTGTCGTCGACGGCCTGTCGCATCACAGCGAGATCGACACTCGAGCAGCCAGGCTACTTAGTCCCTGGCCTTCACGCAGCACGAATCCTCGAGATCTCACCTACCGATACGATTTCAGAAGTGAGTGCGGCCCGTGTTCCTACGGCGGTTATAACAACCGCTGCTCGCCTCGCCAGCCAACACGGCAAGCAAGCCGATTGTAGTCGTTTCTTCACGACGTCCAGAATTATTGTTGTTGTCCTTGGGTCTTTCTGCGGAGATCGTTTCGGGAAGGAGACAGACGCCCGATTCATGGTTGGCATTTTGCCAAGCGGCACGGTAAAGGACACGCTGTCCTGGATGACACAACGGTATGGAGCGACCATAGTTCCGCATAACCGAATTAACGGCAACGTTGTGCCGAACTAAAAGCGACCCTGCGCGTCGAGCGGGGAAGCCACATCCCGAGTTCGAAGCGTAAGTCCGTAACGGGGCCGGAATGCGCTAACGCCCGCGGTTGCGGAGTTCCACCAACAAACACTTGTCTTGCACCACATCAATGCCGGCGCGAGCAAGCTGCTCAGCGACGGCATCGTTGCGAATGCCCAACTGCATCCACACCGCACTCGGCTTCGCCGCAAGAATGTCGTCGAGATGCTGCGGCACATCATCTGGCCGCCGAAACAAGTTCACGAGATCCACGGGCTGCGGCACGTCTTGCACGCGGCGGTAGACTTGCTCGCCGAGTATCTCGGTGACGTCTGGATAGTAGACAGGCACGGGGAAAATCTTGAGTCCAGCGCGCTGAGCGTGCTCGGGCACGTAGAACGCCGGGGCACCGCTTTCGGCCACCTTGATGCCCAACACCGCCACCGTCCGAACGCGCTCGAGGAGCCCAGAAATCTGGGCGTCGGACTCGAGAAGATGCTGCTGCCAAGTCATAGGGCGGGGTGAATAAAAGGACCCAAATCCGGTAGATTTCTGGGCTGTCCAGAAACGTACCTACCTGAAGGGAGTTGCAATGAAGATGCTTGTTCTCGGTGCCGGCTTGCAGGGCGCCGCCTGTGCATATGACCTGCTACAAAACGATGCAATCACTGAAGTGCGCCTCGCCGACCGAATCATCGATAAGCTTCCGAAGTTCCTTCAGCCCTACGTGGGCGGAGAGCGACTCAAGCTCATCACGCTCGATGTGAAGGACGCAGCGGCCGTGAAGTCGGCGATGGAAGGCGTAAAGGCCGTGATGTGCGCGCTGCCGTACTACTTCAACAAGCCGATGACCGAAGCGGCGATTGCCGCGGGCGCGCACTTCTGCGACTTGGGTGGCAACACCGAAATCGTGCAGGACCAGAAGACGCTCGACGCCGCCGCTAAGGCCAAGGGCGTGACCGTGGTGCCGGATTGCGGCCTCGCGCCGGGCATGGTGAACATCCTCGCACAGCTCGGCATCGATCGCCTCGACACGACCAACTCTGTGCGCATCTATGTGGGCGGTCTGCCGCAGGAGCCCACGGGTCCGCTCAAGTACCAGATCGTCTATTCGATTGAAGGCGTGCTCGACTACTACACGACGCTCAGCTGGATTGTGCGCGACGGTAAGCGCATGGAAGTGAAGGCGCTCAGTGAAATTGAGCCCGTGATGTTTGAGACGCCGGTGGGTGAGCTCGAAGCGTTCCACACGGCTGGTGGTCTCTCGACGATGGCGCATCGCTACGAGGGCAAGATTCCGGAGATGGAGTACAAGACGCTTCGGTATCCTGGCCACGCCAAGATTATGGAAGCCATTCGCGAACTCGGGCTCATCGACGAAAAGCCGGTGGACGTGAAGGGCCAGATGGTGTCGCCGCGCGATATGGCCATCGCGCAGATGCATCCGCGCCTGTTCAAGAAGGACAGTCCGGATCTCGTCGCGCTGCGCGTGGTGGTGAAGGGCACGAAGGCCGGCAAGCCGATGACGCACACGTTTGAACTCGTGGACCGCTACGACGCCGCCAACGGCGTCAGCGCGATGATGCGCACCACCGGCTACTCGCTCTCCATCACTGGGCAGCTGCAGGCGATGGGCGAAGTGAAGCCCGCCGGCGTGCACACGCCCGACGAGGCGATGCCAGGTGAGCGCTACGTGACTGAGCTCGGCAAGCGCGGCATCCTGATTCGGCAGACCGTCTCGTAAACAGAAGCGAAAAAGCAGGGGGGCTTGCGCCCTCCTTCTTTTGGCAATAACGTACAACCATATGGTTGCACGTTATCCTCTCTCCGAAGCGGAACTCGACCGTCTGTTCCGCGCCCTCGCCGACGGCACGCGCCGCGACATCGTCGCGCGAGTCCTCGGCGGCGAGCCCGCCTCCGTCTCGGCGTTGGCCGCGCGCTACGAGATGTCGTTTGCGGCGGTCCAGAAGCACGTCGCGGCGTTGGAGGAGGCGGGACTCGTGACGAAGCATCCGCAGGGCCGCGAAAAGATCGTGCGCGGCAATCCCAAGCAGCTCGCGCGTGCGCGCACGCTGCTCACCCAACTCGAGAGTCTGTGGACATCTCGATTCAGTCAGCTCGACGCGATTCTCGCAGAGCCCAGCCCAAGTAAGGAGTAGATATGCCGATCACGTCCGTGACATCCGATGCTTCTGCGCTGACGATGACTGTCATCGCGGACTACACCGTCCCCGTGGAGCGCCTGTGGGATGCGTATTCCGATCCGCGCCAGCTCGAGCGCTTCTGGGGCCCCGTGCAATGGCCCGCGACGTTCACGCGTCACGACATGGCAGTGGGTGGAATGTCCAACTACTACATGACTGGCCCCGATGGCACGAAGGCCGGCGGCTGGTTTCGCTTTCTCGCGGTGGAGCCGCTCAAGAAGATTGAAGTCGAAGACGGATTCACGAATCCGGACGGCACGCCGAACACGGCAATGCCGACGATGCGAATGGTCTTCAACTTCAGCAGCACGAAATCCGGCTCGCGCTTTGAGAGCACGACGTACTTCACCAGCGTCGAGTCGATGGAAGAGCTCGTGAAGATGGGAAT
This sequence comes from Gemmatimonas sp., assembly GCA_043753285.1. GTDB lineage: Bacteria > Gemmatimonadota > Gemmatimonadetes > Gemmatimonadales > Gemmatimonadaceae > Pseudogemmatithrix. The sequence goes on from JAYUWY010000205.1 coordinate 6,349, forward strand.
GGTGGAAGGAATGAAGTCGGCGATGGGTCAGATCGACGCCGTGCTCGCAGATCTCAGCAGCTTCGCGGCGACGCGTGCGACCGAAGCGCAGATCCTCAGCGACACGCAGGTGCGCATCAGCCGCGTCATTCGCGGCTCGGTGCCGGACGTGTGGCGCGCGCATCACGAACCCAAGTTGATGAAGCAGTGGCTGCTCGGCCCCGATGGCTGGACGATGCCCGTGTGCGAAGTCGCGACGAAGGTCGGCGAGCGCTATCGCTACGAGTGGGAGAACGCCGACAAGTCGCAGCGCTTTGGATTCGAGGGCGAGTTGCTCGAGACCCAGGCCCCGTTCCGCGCAGTGACGAGCGAGTCGATGATTGGCATGGAAGGGCCGAGCACGCGCAACGAGAGGACGCTTGTGCCGCACAAGTTGGGCACTCTGCTCTCGATCGTGATCACGTATCCCAACAAGGAATTCCGAGACATGGTGCTCGGCACCGGCATGACGGTTGGCATGGAAACCAGCTACGCGCGGCTTGAGCGCGAGGTGCTCGCGGCGTAACCGCTTTTCACCACAGAGAGCACAGAGTACGCAGAGAAGACAAGGGCAAGTACTTGGGGGCTCGCACCGATGCGTCGGTGCGAGCCCCCAATAACAGCAGTTGCAGTTCTCTGTGAGCTCTGTGCTCTCTGTGGTGAATGCAGTTACAACACCACGTTGAGCAACCGGCCTGGCACGAGGATGACCTTCTTCGGCTCACCAGTGATGAACTTGCCAATCACCGCATCCGCCTTCGCCAAAGCCAGCGCCTCATCCTGCGAGATGTCCTTTTCCACGGTGAGCTTGCCACGCGTCTTGCCACCGACTTGCACGACGAGATCAATCGTGTCGGACGTGAGCTTCGACGCATCAAACGCGGGCCAACGCGAATCGAACACGCTCTCGCTGTGGCCAAGCATCGTCCACAGTTCTTCGGCGATGTGCGGTGCGAACGGTGCGACCAATTGCACGAGCGGCTCCACTTCGGCGCGCGCCACGGCGCGCTCGCCCTTCCGGAGCACATTCATATACTCCATCATCGCGGCGATTGCGGTGTTGTAGCTCAGCGCCGGCGTGTCCTCGCCAACCTTCTTGAT
>JAYUWY010000206.1:0-1822 GCA_043753285.1 Gemmatimonas sp.
CCAGAGTTCGTGGCTTCAACCGTAAAGTTCACGACGTACTTCTCAGCCGCCTGCACGTCGTTGGAGATGCGGCGATTTCCCTCCATGCGTCCACCGCCGCCCTCATTCAGTGCATACGCGGCGTCGACGAGTTCACGACGATTCGCGAGCAACCACTCGACGCCGTTCTCGGGGCCACCTTCTTCGTCGGCTGTGAGAGCCACGATGATGTCGCGGTCCGGCACCACGCCCTCGGCCTTCATGCGCAGCAACAGCGTGAGATGAATCGCGCTTTCGTCTTTGTCGTCGGCCACACCGCGGCCGAAGAACATTCCGTCGCGCTCGATGAACTCAAAGGGCGGCAGCGTCCAGTCCGCCGGATTGGCCTCGACGACATCAATGTGTGAGAGCAACAGGATCGGCTCCAGTGTGCGCGACCGTCCGCGGTATCGCACGATGAGATTGCCTTTACGCGGCGCGTTCTCGACGACCACGACGTCCTGCGCCGGGAAGCCCGCCGCGCGCATGTGGCGCGCCATCGCCTCGGCGGCGATCACCGTATTGCCCGTGGAGTGCGTCGTGTTGATCTCGACCAACTCCTCGAGCAATGCGCGCGCTTGCGTCTCCCACCGCGTGAGTTGGCGCCCCTGGGCAGCGAGCGAATTCGAAGCTCCCATGAGGAGCAAAAAGGCGGCGGCAACTAGGCGAGTGGAGCGCATCGGAAGGCGGGGTAAGGGAAGAGCCACATGGTGAACGTCGCCAGAACGCGCTACGATATGCAAGACCATCGCCCCCTACTGGAGCACTTTGTGAGTCCGTCTCGTCGCGATTTTCTAAACACTTCGGCTGCGGCGCTTGCCGCGGCGTCCCTGCCCACCAAGGCTGCCGCTGCCTCTCGCGAGAGTGTTGCGAGCAGTGGATTTCGCGCGCGGCCCACGGTGATTGCGTCTGCAAACGGCATGCGCGGGGTGAAGCTCGCGTACGATCAAATCATCGCCGGCGCGGATCCGCTCGACGCGATTATCGCGGGCGTGAACATCCAAGAGCTCGACCCGAACGACACGTCCGTGGGACTCGGCGGACTGCCAAATCGCGACGGTGTGGTGCAGCTCGATGCGAGCTGCATGCACGGCCCCACCAAGCGCGCCGGCGCGGTCGGATGCTTGGAAGACATTGCGACGCCGAGTTTGGTGGCGAAGGCCGTGATGGACTACACCGATCACATCATGCTGGTCGGCCAAGATGCGCGACGCTTCGCGATTGAGATGGGTTTCCAAACGCAGAACTTGCTGACGGAGTCCACGCGTCAGGAGTGGCTGCGTTGGCGCGCGCAGTTGAGTCCTCGCGACTCGTTCTTGGACTACGAGGGCGATGTGCGCATCAAGTTCACGACGGGCACCATCAACATGAACGCCGTGACCGCGAGCGGTGACGTGAGTTCAGTGACGACGACGAGCGGGATGGCGTGGAAGGTGCCGGGGCGCGTTGGTGACTCTCCGATTCTTGGTGCCGGTCAGTACTGCGACAACACCGTGGGCGCAGCGGGCTCAACGGGCCGCGGCGAAGCGAACATCAAGGTGTGTGGCGGATTCCTGACCACGGAGTTCATGCGCCAGGGTCTCGCACCCGCTGCAGCGGCGCTCAAGACACTCGAGCGCGTGGTGGCGATGACAGAAGCGCGCTTGCTCAATCGCGCCGGACGTCCGCTGTTTGATCTACAGTTCTACGCGCTCAGCAAGGACGGTCGCTACGCCGGTGTGTCGATGTACGAGGGCGCGACGTTTGCGGTTTGTGATGAGCGGGGGGCACGCGAAGAGCCATGCGCGTTTCTTTATCGGGCGAG
>JAYUWY010000207.1:0-1821 GCA_043753285.1 Gemmatimonas sp.
ACGCTCGGCGAATGGTGGTTGGGTGCGGCGCAGGGCGCGAAGGTCGTCGTCGGCCTCACCATCGGCACCGGCATTGGTGGCGGCCTGATTCTCGACGGACGACTCTTCCACGGCGTGAGCGACGTCGCGGGAGAGTTTGGACACACGACGATTGACTCCACGGGTCGTCGTTGCGGCTGCGGCAACTACGGCTGCCTCGAGGCGTACGCGGCGGGTCCTGCGATCGCCGAGCGTGCGCGCGAAGCGTTGGCTGGTGGAGAGCAGAGCACCCTGCCCGCGTTTGTGGGTGGCGATCTGAGCAAGCTCACCGCGGCGATTGTCTACGACGCGGCCAAACAAGGCGATCGTCTTGCTCTAGAAGTGGTGCGCGAGACCGCGCGTTTTCTCGGCACCGGCGTCGCGAACTTTCTCAACATCTTCAATCCCGATGTAGTGGTGTTGGCTGGCGGTGTGACGCAGGCGGGCGAGGCGTTGTTTGATCCGATGCGCGCGGAAGTCCGTCGGCGTGCGTTCAAGCCCGCCGTCGATGCCTGCCGCATTGTGCCCGGTTCGCTGCAAGGCAATGCGGGCGTGATTGGCGCGGTGGCGACGTTTGCACAGCAGAAGGGGCTCATGTGAGCGAGCCGGTGGCCCCTGCGCGCAAAAAGCGCTTGGGCGTGATCGGCACGTTTGTCTGGGACGTGATTCACGGACGCGACGTGCGCGTGGAGCCAGTAGAAGAATGGGGCGGGATCACCTACGCGCTCTCGGCGGCTGATGCCGCGCTGCCAGCAGACTGGGAACTCGTGCCGCTCGTGAAAGTCGGCGCAGACTTGGGTCGCGAAGCGCGCGCCTTTCTGAAAACGATTCGGCACATTGCGCCGGACGCCGCGCCTATCGAGGTGCCGTACCGCAACAATCGTGTGGAGCTGCGCTACCACACCGACGAGCGCCGCAGCGAAGTCCTCACGGGAGGCGTGCCCGGGTGGAGCTGGGCGGGACTGCAGCCACTGCTCCGCGATTTGGATGCGTTGTACGTGAATCTGATTAGTGGTTTTGAACTGGACTTGGAGACGGCGCAGCTGCTGCGGCAACACTTCAAAGGCCCCATCTACTGCGACCTGCACTCGCTGACGATGGACTTGGCGCCGAGTGGTCTGCGCACGTGGCGGCAGATTCCCGAGGTGGCGGCGTGGTGTGCGTGTTTCGACTACGTCCAGGTGAACGAGGAAGAGGTTTCGGCGCTGGCGAGCGACCCGTTGGCGCTGGCGGCGACGGCGCTGGGCTCCGGTGTGAAGCGGCTGTTCGTGACCCTAGGGCGCCGTGGAGTCGTCTATTTCGAGGATGCTGGCCCCGGCCGACCGCTGCGCACCGCGCTGGTGCCAGCCACCGTCGCGCGGGTGGACGGTCCCGGAGACCCAACTGGCTGTGGCGACGTATGGGGCGCAACCTATTTCTCTCGTGCTGTCACGGGTGATACATTGCCCGAGGCGATGCGTGCTGCGTGCGACGCGGCCGCACGTAACGTCGAGCATCGGGGCGCGACTGGTCTCGCCCATCACCTTCGCGGAGAGCTGCACCCGCTGTGACTGCCGTCATCACCGTCCCCGCGTTTCTCGACGAGCAGACTTTCGAGCAGGTGCTCGAGCAAGTCGCTCCGTTGCCTGCCGACGCGAAGATCCTCGTGGATAGTCGGCACTGCCGCTTCGCGACGCCTTACGGGCTCACCAGTCTGCTGTGCTTGGCGCAGTCGCGGGCCGAGAAGCCCGACTTTGCGCCACCCGAAGACGCCGACGTGAAGTCCTACTGGGCGCGCTCGTCGTTTTTTCGCTACGCCGACGA
>JAYUWY010000208.1:0-1819 GCA_043753285.1 Gemmatimonas sp.
CCGATGGCGCCCGGCTTCACATCCTTGCCTTCTGCTGCGATGAATATGTGAATCATCTCGGTGGCGCCGATTCCGTCGAGCATCTCAACGCCCGTAGCATTGCGCCACAATGTACGCGTGGCGTCGGGCAGTGCTTCGCCCGCTGAGACTGACGCGCGCAACGAGCCCGTGCGCCATCGCCGCGGTTCTTTGGCTACTGCCAGCGACATCGCGCGATAAAACGTCGGTGCGGTGAAGCTCACCGTGGCCTGTGTGGCTTCGATGGCGTCGAGCAACGTTTCAGGCGTTGCCTTCTCGATGAGCACTGCCGCGCCGCGCGCTGCGAGCGGGAAGCAGAGCAATCCGCCAAGTCCAAACGTGAAGGCTACCGGCGGCGTACCGATGCAGCGATCGGTGTGCGTGGTCTTCAGCACCTGACGCGAGAAGCCATCGCACATCGCCATCACGTCGCGATGAAAGTGCATACAGCCCTTCGGCACACCCGTTGTGCCTGAGGTAAATGCAATCAAGCAGACATCGTCGCGGCTGGTGCGCGCAGCTGTGAACGCACCGCGCGGCGCGTTCATCATCGCGTCGAGTCCGCCGGTATCGGTCGTGCCCCAGTAGTACACGCCCTCCAGCCCACTCGGCGTCGCCGTCGCCAACGCCATCTCGTCAGCCAGTCGCGAATCGCACAGCGCCACACGGCACTTGGCGGCGTCGGCGATTACGCGAAGCTCTTTGGCGCGCAGCAACGGCATCGTCGTGACCGCGACCATTCCCGCTTTCACGGTTGCGAGCCACGCGACTGCCATCTGGCGACTGTTGAATCCGCGCAGCAATACGCGATTGCCGCTCTCAAGTCCGAGATCGGTCACCAGCACGTGCGCGAGCGCATCGACCTGCGCGGCGAGCTCCGCGTACGTGGTGTACGCCCATCCGCCTTGTCCGTCGCTGGAGATGATAGCGCTGCGGTCGCCGTACCCGTCGCTCAGGGCGCGGTCGAGCAGTTCTACCGCCGCATTCAAGTGCTCGGGGTAGTTGTACGGCGCATCGGCGTGCATCACCGGCCACTCGGCGAGCGGCGGCAGCTGCTGCCGCGGCCAACCATCCTCGTGCGCGCTGGAAGCGAGTAGCGGCGTCGTCATCTACTTGACCGACGAGGCCTTAAGCACTTCGCGTCCAATGATGAGACGCTGTACTTCAGTGGCGCCTTCGTAGATGCGCAGCGAGCGGATGTCGCGATACAGTCGCTCGACAATATGTCCAGAGCGAACGCCGAGTCCGCCGTGAAGCTGAACGGCGCGATCAATGATTGTTTGCGCGTGCTCGGTGGCGCTGAGCTTGGCCATGGCGGCCACGGCTGTGGTGCGCTCGTCCGTGGTGTCGCGCTGCCACGCGGCGCGATACGTAAGCAGTGTTGCTTCGTCGAGGTCCGTTGCCATGTCGCCAATGATGGCCTGCGCGAGTGGCTGTGCGGCAAGCGTCGCGCCGAACATCGCGCGATCGTTGGCGCGGGCAATCGTCTCGTCAAAGGCGCGGCGCGCGAATCCCACTGCCGCCGCCGCAACGGACACGCGGAAGATGTCGAGTGTGCGCATTGCGAGCTTAAAGCCTTCGCCTTCTGCGCCAATGCGGTTTGCGTCAGAAATCTCGCAGCCATCAAACGCAAGCGTCGCGAGCGGGTGCGGCGAGATGGTGTCAATGCGCTCGGCGATGCGCAGTCCCTTCGCGTCCGCCGGCACCAGAAACGCGGTGAGGCCTTTGGCGCCTGTGCTCGCGGCGTCGCTGCGAGCGAACACGCAATAGAAGTCCGCGATACCACCGTTGGAGATCCACG
>JAYUWY010000209.1:0-1818 GCA_043753285.1 Gemmatimonas sp.
GACGTGCCGCCAAGCGCAATGCGCTCCACACAGCTACCATCGCCCGGATCGGTGCGATTGCTGGCGGCGCACTTGTCGAAGAACACGTAGATGGTGCGACGGCGCGCGGCAAACGTTTCCGGCGAGACGAGCGACGAGAACACCGGATCCTCGGCGTACTCGCGCATCGGAATCACCCATGCGTCCACGCCGTGGCGGCGCATGACGGCGGGGAGCACGGTTTTGAGGCGAGCGTCGAGCCAGGACTGTTGGAGAGCGGCTTGCTCACGGAGAGTGCCGAAGGGGCGCTGTTGGGCCTCGACGACGGACGGATGACGGAGGACGGATGCTGCAAGCAACGACAACAGCAAAAACTTTTTCATGTGTGTCTCTCGTGCTTCTTGAGGAGGAGGAGGCGCACAACAGTTGAGACAAGAGCGAGCACCACAGCAAAGAGCGTGATGCCTACCACGCGAAAGCTTGCGCTGCGCAGTGAGGCCACCTGCCAGTCTGCGAGCGTCGCCGTCATGGAGCCGACAACTTCGAGGCCGAGCACGGTGAGGCCGAGTGACACCAAAACTTCGGTGACGCCTTCAACCAGTGCGAACAACGGCGCGCGCCACCACCACGCGCGTGCCGGATAATTGCCGAGGTGGAGCGTCACCATCAAGAACAAAAAGACTGCGCCGCCGATGAATGTGCCGGCAATCCACAGCCAGCTGTCGCTCCATCCAAACGTGAGCACAAACGCGCGGTAGCTGCGTAAGCCGGCTCCCGTGAGCACCGCCATCACGGGGAGCGACAACAAGACTCTGCGCCCAAAGCCCGGCTCGTCAATCGCGGAGAGCATCACCGTCGAACGCAGCAGTGGCATTGGCGGACCTCTCGTTAGCTCAGCGGGTGGCGATGCATTCAATCTCGACGCGAGCGCCGAGTGCGAGGCCACTGGTGCCGAAAGCCGAGCGCGCGGGCAGGCGGCCCACGGGGAAGAACTCGCGATACACGACGTTCATCCGATCCCACTCTTTCATGTCGGCCATCATCACCGTGCACTTCACAATCTTGCTCATGCTCGAGCCGACAGCTTCCGCGGTGCGCTTGATGTTCTCGAGCGTCTGACGTGTTTCGGCTTCGATGCCACCGGCGACGACGGCGCCGCTGGCGTTCGCGTCGGTGCCGATTTGCCCCGAGAGGAAGATCACATCGCCGACACGTACAGCGGGCGAGAACGGACGCGTGGGCACGCCGAAGGGCGTGAGGTATTCGACGTCGGCCGTGCGCGGCGCCGCAGCCCGTTCAACAATCGCGCGGTCTTGCCGCGAGACGGCGACATACATGCCCAGCGCGAGAATCACGCCGACGATGCCAAGGAGACGGAAGTTCATCGAAACACGTGTCCGATGCGGGACCAGCGAATGTCGGTCAAGAACGGCAACGGCCGGTCGGAGTCGTCAGCGTTCCACGAGTAGTACACGAAGAGCGGACGACCGCGCACGTTTGCACGCGGCACGATGCCCCAGAAGCGTGAGTCTTTGGATTCGTAGCGGTTGTCGCCCATCATCCAGTAGTGTCCAGCGGGAATGACGAGCGGGCCCCAGTTGTCGAGCGTCGGCGTTTCTGGCGCGGCACCGAAGCGCGAGCTGTCGAGCGCAATCGTATCCTGCCAAGCAAACAGCGGATGCGAGGCGTCGCCCGCGGCACCGGAGTGATCGGCGGTCTGGAAGCCCAGTCGCTGCGGCGCGCCGTTCACGTGCACGACGCCGTCACGCGAGTAAATCGTGTCGCCCGGCATGCCGATGAGACGCTTCACGAGAATCGGTGTCGGGTCTTCGGGCTGAT
>JAYUWY010000210.1:0-3675 GCA_043753285.1 Gemmatimonas sp.
CTCATGTTCGCGCATCTCTCGCGTCCGCTGCCGCGTCAGGAATCTATCCAGCAGGTTGGATTGAACACGATGATGCCGGTGCCGTACGCGCTGCTTGGCGATCCGCTGCCACATCGCAACGCGGTGGAAGACGACGTGCCGAAGGCGCTCGCGTGGTTGGAGCTGATGGCGCGTCTTGGATTCCTGCGTCGCAACGAAACGTGGACGAAGATGTACGAGCGTTTTGTGGATGACTGCGGCCGCGATGGCGTGTGGCATCCGCATAAGGGTTCGGCGATGCCGAAGAGCTCGGATCCGTACGTGTGGCCACTCTTCCCGCTCGAAGTGCCGCACGCGGGCGACGAGCGTTGGGCCGACGTGACGTTCCGCATTGGACTGATCGCGCGCTGCGCGGGCCGTCCAATCGTGCTCCGCTGAAGACGAGACTTCCTCCCGCGGAGTGGTTTCCCGCGGGAGTCGCAGAAATCACGGTGCGCATGGTGCCGCTCGCGAGCGGCATCACTGTGCGTGTGTTGGAGGCGGGGCCAGCAACTGGTCCCGCCGTTCTTTTTGTACATGGCTGGGGCGTGAGCGCGTACTTGTGGCGCCACAACATTCTACCGCTCGCTGCTGCGGGCTTCCGCGTGCTCGCGATGGATTTGCCTGGTCACGGTTTGAGTGATGCGCCCAGTGCGCCGGGTTCGTACTCGTTGGAGACTCTCGCTCGCTGCGTGCGCGAGACGATGGACGCCTGCGAGGTGCCGCGCGCCGCGCTCATTGGTCAGAGCATGGCCGGCAAGATTGCGGTGCGCATCGCGCTCGACATGCCGGAGCGCGTGAGTCAGTTGCTGCTCTACGGCCCTGTTGGCTTTGGATTGATTCCGCCGTGGCATGTGTTAGCGCGCCCGCTTCCGGTGCCGCCTGGTGAGCTGATCGCGAAGTTCGTTCCGCGTTCCCTCGTCGCGGTGGTGCAACGGCGCGTATACGGCAAACTCGGCTGGTTCACCGAGCGCGACGTGGACGAGTACTGGGCCCCGACGCAGTTTCCAGCGGTGGTACGTGCGCAGTTCCAAATGCTCCGCGAGTTTGCGTGGAGTCTGTGGGACGAAGCCACGCTGAAGCGACTACACACCCCGACCCACGTCATCTTTGGCACGCGCGATCGCACGGTGCGGCCTCGCTCCGCAGCGGCGCTCGCAGCGCATCTCCCCCAGGGTCGTCTCACATGGATTCAGGACGGCGGGCACGTGGTGATGGAAGAGGCGGCCGAGCGAATCAATGCGATGTTGGCCACCGACCTCGCCTCGGCCTGACTAGCTTTAGGTAGATGACCACGAAGAAGACTGCCGCGGCTAAGCCCGCGCCCAAGAAGAAAGCCGCACCGCGCGCTGCGAAGACTGCGAAGCTTGCGAACGATCTCACGCTCGCGCAGCAAGAAGCACTCACCGTGGACGTCACGTTTGCTGATCTCGGCTTGAGCGATGCGATGCTCGCGTCGCTGAAGTCTTCGGGCTATTCGCGCCCTACGCCGATTCAGCAGCAAGCTGTGCCGCTGGCGCTCAAGGGTCGCGACTTGATGGGCCTCGCGCAGACCGGCACTGGTAAGACGGCCGCGTTTACGATTCCGATTATCGAGCGGTTGATGGGTGGCCCCAAGCGCACGCGCGCACTGGTGCTCACGCCCACACGCGAACTGTGTCAGCAAGTGGAAGCCAGCGTGCGCAAGTATGGCGTGGGCACTGGGCTCGAAGTGATTTCGGTGTATGGCGGTGTGGGCTACGAGCCGCAGACCGACGCGCTGCGCGCGGGTGTGGACATTATCGTCGCGACGCCGGGGCGCTTGATTGACCATCTCGAGAAGCAGAACGTGGTGTTCGATGATCTCGAAGTGCTCGTGCTGGACGAAGCAGACCGCATGCTCGACATGGGATTCGCGCCGCAGATCAATAAGATCGTCGCGCAGATTCATCCGTACCGTCAGACGTTGTTGTTCTCGGCGACGATGCCGCCAGAAGTTGAAGCGCTTGCGCGCAAGTATTTGCGCAAGCCAGTGGTGGTGCAGGTGGGACGTCGCTCGTCTGCGGCAAACACGGTGCGCCACTTTGTGTATCCGGTGCCCGGCGCCAAGAAGACCGCGTTGCTCACGCAGTTGTTGCGCGAGATGGGCGTGTCGGATTCGATTCTCGTGTTCACGCGCACGAAGCACGGCGCGGACCGCGTGGTGAGCCACTTGGAAGACAATGGTGTGGCCGCCGATGCACTGCATGCCGACAAGTCGCAGTCGCAGCGCGAGCTGGCGCTCCAGAAGTTCAAGGACGGCAAGACACGCGTGCTGGTTGCCACTGACATCGCACAGCGCGGTCTCGACATCTCCGGCATCTCGCACGTGATCAATTACGACGTGCCGACGCAAGCGGAAGACTACGTGCACCGCATTGGCCGAACGGGTCGCGCCGCGAAGGAAGGCGACGCGTTCACGTTTATGAGCACGGAAGAGATTGGGATGGTGAGAACGATTGAGCGAGTGATCGGGCAGGAGATTCCGCGGATCTCGGTGGCGGGGTTCGATTTTGGGACGTGAGACGTGAGACGTGAGACTTGAGACGTGAGGTACCTGCAACGACGCTGAGCTTCTCGCAGTTGCAGTCACCTCACGTCTCACGTCTCAAGTCTCACGTCTTTTTCAATAGCTCACTCGAGCTCGTCCCAGCCGAGAGACTACTACTGTCTCCGCTCGCGCCCCAATCCTCACCACTATCGTTGAATTCGCGACGCCAAACCCCAGCCCGTTCGCACCGAACGTCACGGTGTCTCGCGTGGCGTGGAGTTGCACGTAGTGCATCGCGCGCAAGTTGCGAGTGATGAGCGTGTCCTCACCGGATTCGACGCGAATGCTGCCACCGGGGCGGTCCACAACGAGTCGGGCACTGGAGCCGCGTCGGATGGCCGCGGCCCGCGTCAGCGCGATGGCACCGCTCACTTCGTGTGCCGCTTGGCGCAGTCTGAGGCCGTCGAGCACGAACTTAGCGCGGGGCAGCGCGATGCCCGCCGTGAGTGCGATGAACGTGCACACCACGACGAGTTCAACGAGGGTGACGCCCCGGCGCTGGGTAGCAGAGGTAGCTAAGGTGTCCATAGTGCGCCGAGGATGCGTAGATTCGACGCGTGGGACGTCATCGTCCCGTCGCCGATGTCACCCGAACGCTCCGGAGTATTCCTGTGTCTCGCTTTGTTCGTAGCACGCTGCTTCTCGTCGCCGCCGTGTCGCTCGGTGCCTGCTATCAAGATCCCGAAGAGCAAATGGCGCAGCAGCAGTTGATGCAGGACATGTCTGACGTGGTGAATCAGATGGGCCTGCAAGTCGCCGAGATGCAGGGCTCGCTGGATTCGCTCAAGGGCTTGGTGGCCAAGCAGGACACCGCGATATATCGGATGGCGAATGTGACGGGCGTTCCCTACGTGCGCTAAGGACAAGCTCAATGCGAATTGCGATTTCGACCGGCGGCGGCGACGCGCCAGGACTCAACGCGGTGATTCGTGCGGCCACACTGTCTGCGCTCGATCGCGGCTGGAGTGTGCTCGGCATCAAGCGCGGCTACTTCGGGCTACTCGGCGAAGACGACGTCATTCCGCTCACACGTGACTCGGTGCGCGGCATCGGACATCTGGGCGGAACGATTCTGCGCACGACGAATC
>JAYUWY010000211.1:0-19697 GCA_043753285.1 Gemmatimonas sp.
GTTTGGCACGCTTTTTGGCTGTTGACCGTTTCCTGCCCCCACCCCTAGCCTATCCTGCCGTGCCCTCAAAAGGGTGCGCGCGATGTCCGGTCTGTGTCACTGGAGGTGCCCCCACGGCACCACGTCCTTCACACGCAGGTTTGGGGTGGGTATGCAGCACGCGTCTGAGCCAAGAAAGGGTTATTTCCGTTCCGCCCCGTCGTCCGCATTCGATCAATACTTGCAGGACATTCAGAAACTTCCGCTCATTACAGACGTCGCCGAAGAGCGTCGTCTCGCGCGTCTCGCGCAGAAGGGAGACGAAGCCGCCGCCGAGCGGCTGGTGACGGCGAATCTTCGATTCGTCATTTCCTATGTAAAGAAGTATCAAGGCCACGGACTCGATTTGTCGGAGCTCGTCGCCATTGGCAACGAAGGCCTCTTAAAGGCCGTCCGGAAGTTTGATCCGGACCAAGGCGTCAAGTTCATTTCGTACGCCGTGTGGTGGGTGCGCCAGGCAGTACTGAAGGCGCTCGCCGAACAGACGCGCTCCGTGCGCATCCCGCTCAATCAGAATTCGCAGCTCATTCGCTTGTCGCGCGCCGAGACGGTGTTGGCGCAGGTGCTCAAGCGTGATCCCACCGACAGTGAGATTGGTCGTCTCCTCGACGAGACTCCGGAGCAGGTACGCAACTCGAAGTCGATGGCGTCCACGGAAGTGTCCCTCGACGCCCCGGTGGATCGCTCGGATCGTGAGGCCTCGACGCTGGGCGAGCGTTTCGCCGGTGCCGATGGCATTGAGATCGAAGAGCGTACGGACTTCAAGCTGATGCGCGAATGCATCGACAAGACATTCCGTCAGTACCTGACGCCGCGCGAGCGCAAGATTCTCAACCTCTACTACGGTCTGGATGAAGGGGCCGAGGCGATGACGCTTGAGAAGATTGGTGCGCTGATGGGTGTGACGCGCGAGAGGATTCGTCAGATTCGCGAGCGCGCGTTTGATAAGCTTCGCACGTCGCCGGAAGGCCGCAGCTTGGCTGGGTTCTGGGGAGTGGCGTAAAGAGCCATCATCGCGCGCCCGGAATCCGCGGGATGATGGACATTAAGACGGATGACGGATGACGGAGGCTTTATGCTTCCCTCGCTCGTCATCCGTCTTAGTTTAGGCGTATGAAGTTGACTGCGTCTCTTGCCGCTGACTTGGTTGCACTCGTCGGCGAGCGCCACGTGATTACGCGCGAGACGGCGCTGCTCGCGTATGCGACGGACGCACTGCCAGGCTATGACAAGCGGCCTGCGCTCGCGGTGTTTCCTGGCACGCGAGATGAGCTTGTGGCGGTGATGCGGCGGCTCGCGGCGGACGGGGTGCCGTTTGTGGCGCGCGGCGCGGGCACGGGACTCTCGGGCGGCGCGCTCGCCGATGGCACGGTGCTGCTCGGCCTTCAGCGGCTCAAGCGCATTTTAAACATTGATATTGAAGCGCGCACGGCGACGGTTGAGCCGGGTGTGGTGAATGCGACGCTTTCACGCGCGGTTGTTGGACACGGATTGCACTACGCGCCTGATCCATCGAGTCAGTCGGCGTGCACGCTGGGCGGCAATCTCGCGGAGAATGCCGGCGGTCCACACTGCTTGAAGTACGGTGTGACGCTCAATCACGTGGTGCGCGCGATTGTCGTGTTGCCGGATGGCGAACTCGTCACGCTCGACCGCGGTGACTCGGGCGGCTACGATCTACTCGGCGCATTCGTCGGCAGCGAGGGGTGCTTTGGTGTGGCGGTGGAGCTCACGGTGAAGCTCACGCCGAATCCAGAGCAAGTGATTACACTGCTTGCGGATTTTTCTACAGTGCGCGCGGCGGCCGATGCGACATCGCGCATCATTGCGTCGGGCATTTTGCCGGCCGCGCTCGAGCTGATGGACAACGCGACGATTCGCGCGGTGGAGGAGAGTATCTACGCCGCGGGCTATCCTATAGATGCGGCGGCGGTGCTGCTCATTGAAGTCGATGGTGCTGCGTCTGGTTTGGCGGAAGACGCGGATGCCGTGGTGTCGCATTGCGTTGATGCCGGCGCGCGCAACGTGCGCCGCGCTACGAATGCCGATGCGCGCGCCAAACTGTGGCAGGGCCGTAAGAAAGCTTTTGGGGCGATGGGCCGCGTCGCGTCGCACCTCGTGGTGCAAGACGCCGTCGTACCGCGCACGATGTTGGCGGAGCTGCTCGAAGACATCGCAGCGATTGGCGCGCGCCACGGCGTGCGCGTGTGCAATGTGTTTCATGCGGGCGACGGCAATCTGCATCCCAACATCCCTTACGACGGCAACGATGCCAACGAAGCCGCCCGTGTGCATGCGGCCATGAGCGAGATCATGACGCGCTGCATCGCGGCTGGAGGCACCATCACCGGCGAGCACGGCGTAGGACTCGATAAGTTGCCATACATGGAGCAGCTGTTCACGCCGGACACCTTGGACGCGATGTGCACGCTGCGCGAAGGATTCGATCCGTTGCGTCGCGCGAATCCTGGCAAGGTGGTGCCCGTGCACAGCTGCCGCGAATGGCACGCAACGCCGAGTGGTCGCTCGTGAGTAGCGCACGCGTGGCGTGGCGTCCGCACTCTGTTGAAGCACTCGCGACGATGGTGCGCGAGAGCATCGATGGTATCCGTGTGCGCGGCGCGGGAACGTGGATGCACGTGGGTCAGCCCGTGCGCGCGGCGGCTGAGTTGCACCTCGACGAGTTCGCGGGCGTGCGCACGTATGCACCGGGCGACCTAACGATTTCTGTTGGCGCGGGAACAACCCTCGCCGTACTCGATGCCGCTACGCGCGAGCATGGACAGTGGTGTCCGCTCGAGTCATGGGGCGACGACTCCAGCTCTGTTGGCGCCGTTCTCGCGACAGCAACTGCGGGACCATTCGCTGAATCGCTGGGACGTCCGCGCGACTTTGTGCTCGGCGCGGAGTGTGTGGATGGACACGGCCGCATTATTCGCGCGGGAGGGCGCGTCGTGAAGAACGTGGCTGGCTTCGATCTTACGCGCCTGATGACAGGTGCCTGGGGCACACTCGGCGTGATCACCGAAGTGCATCTGCGATTGCGCGCGCGACCTGCGGTGGACCGCTCCTTTTATATGAATGGCGTACACGCTGAGTCGATGCATCGGTTCGCGCGCGGGCCCCATGCGCCACTGGCTGTGCTGCCACTGAGTGCGATTGCCGCACGCGCTCTTGGCCACTCGACACACGGCGGATTTCTTGTGCGGCTCGGCGGGAACGCTTCTGCCGTCGCGCACGCTGAACGCGAGCTCTCGTCATTGGGTGCGTGCACCAGCGTCGACGCCACCGCGTGGCAGATTGTGCGTCGCGAGATGGCGCCGCCCTCCCCTGCAGATGCGTGGACATGGACGCCGCTCGCACGGCGTGTGAAGTCTCTGTTTGATCCGCGCAACGTGTTGAATCCCGGACTGCTCGGAGACAACACGTGAACAATTCTCAAATGCGCGCCGGGCTCGACGCGTGTGTGCACTGCGGGTTCTGCTTGCCCGCATGCCCGACATATCTCGCGCTCGAGAACGAGAACGATTCGCCGCGCGGTCGACTTGTATTGATGCGTGCGATGCTCGACGGCACGATTGCCAAGGACGACCCGGATGCGCGCACGCACTTGGATCAATGCTTGGGGTGTCGCGGCTGCGAGACGGCGTGTCCGAGTGGTGTGCCTTATGGGCATCTGCTCGAAGCGACTCGCGCGGGGAGCGCGGCGCTTCCGTTTGTAGCGCGCGCCGTGCTGGGTGTCTTTGCGAGAAGATCTTTGCTGCGCGCCGCGCTGCTCTTTGCGCGCGTGGCGCGTGGGCTCGGATTGGCATCCCTTGCTGCGCGTTTGTTGCCCGAGCGCTTCGCGTTTCCAGCTGCCATGCTCGCGGCGACTGCGCGCCCTGGTGTGAGAGCGTGGACTCCGCGCGGCGATGGCTCGCGCGGACGCACCGCGGTGCTCACTGGTTGTGTGATGGAAGGTCTGCTCACGCCGCTCAATCGCGCGACCGAGCGTGTGCTCGTGGAGAACGACTACGCGCTAGTGACCGCACCAAAACAGGTCTGTTGTGGCGCGCTCCACGCGCACGCCGGCGATTCCGAAACGGCCAAGCGACTCGCGCGCACCAACATCGCCGCATTCGAGCAGAGCGGCGCTGAGCACATCGCGATGAACTCCGCCGGCTGCGGCGCGATGTGCAAAGACTACGCGCATCTGCTCGCCGATGATCCGGTATTTGCCGAGCGAGCAAGGAAATTCAGCGCAAAGGTGCGCGACGTTTCCGAGTTGTTGGCAACCGCGGGACCACGCGCCACGAGTCCATCGGCGAGTCCAACCAACGTCGCGTGGGACGCGCCCTGCCATCTCCAGCACGGCCAGCGCGTGGTCAGCCCACCGCTCGCAGTGCTCGCGGCCACGGGCAACATCACGCTCCGCCCGCTCACTGACAGCGACCAATGCTGCGGCTCGGCGGGCATCTACAACCTCGTCCAGCCCCACGTCGCCGCCGCCGTGTTGGCACCCAAACTGGCTCACATTCGAGAGTCAGGCGCGAGCGTGGTGGCCACGGCGAACCCTGGTTGCCTTATGCAGATTGGTGCCGGGCTCCTGGTGTCAGGTTCGCCCGTACAGGCTCGCCACCCGGTGGAGCTCCTCGACGCGGCGTACGCCGAGCGGCCCGCGACCGATTAGGATTCGAGCATGGAAGTCCCGGTCCTGCTGATTGAGTTTGAGGGCGTGTTGGCCGATACGGCCGCGCTCCGGCACGCCGCGCTGGTGGAGACACTGGCTGCGGACGGCATCGCGCTTGTGGGTGAACACCATGCGCTGATTGCGGGACGTACGATGGAAGATGCGATTCGTCGCGTACGCGATGCTGTGAGTGCCTCCGATGATCCGACTGCGGTGGAGATTGCACGCCTGCGCGGTGAGCGCGCCTTCGCTGCACGATTGGGCAAAGGCGTGATGCTTCAGCGCGGCACTCGCACTGCACTTGATAAGCTGGCGGCGATTGCGCGCCTCGCGTTGGTGACGCGCGCGTCGCGTCGCGAAGTGGAGTTCGTGTTGAATCTCGCGGGGCTCGAAGGCGTGTTTCGTCCAATCGTCGCACTTGAAGACACCGCCACGCCAAAGCCAGCGCGCGCTCCCTATGACGCGGCGTTGGTGCGAGTGAGCGAGTTGTTTCCAGGACAAGTGCTTCGTGGCATCGCTGTGGAAGACACAGTGACCGGTGTGCGTGGTGCGCGTGCCGCGGGATTGCTGACAGTGCTGGTGGGTCAGCATCCGCCGCAGGACGCGATGGAAGCCGACTGCTGGATTGAACGATTGTCCGATCTCACACCAGAGCGCATTCGTGGCGTGCTCGCGCCCGCAGTGAAAGGCATCGGATGAGCGCCTTCCTTGTGGACCGCACTTCGCGGCTCCGCTTGGTGTTCTCTGGTGAGAAGGCCAAGGAGTCGCTCGGCGGCTTAGTCACGAACGACGTCGTCGCGTTGACCGCTGGACACGGACATCGCGCAGTAGCGCTCACGCCCAAGGGTCGCGTGATTGCTGTGGTGCGCGTGTTTGATCGCGGCGCGGATCTCTTGGTGGACTGCGAGCTCGCAGCAGCCGAAGGATTTTTTGCGATGATCAAGAAGTTCGTGAATCCGCGCACGGCGAAGTACACGAACGTTTCTGATACGATGGGCACACTCGGCGTGCATGGCGCGCAGGCTGCAAAGTTGCTCGCGCCGCTCGTGTCGGTTGATATCGGCGTTCTCGACGCGCTTGCGCCGCTGGCGATGTGGCAGAGCGCGGATGCGAGCATTGCTGTTGTGCGCAACGACGAGCTGAGCGTTCTGGGTTTCGATGTGTTCGCCGACCATTCGCGACTTGCTGTGCTGCGCTTAGCGCTCGAAGCTGAGAACGTGAACGAAGCATCCGCCGAAAGTCTTGAAATACTGCGCATTGAGCGCGGGTTGCCAAGCTTTGGCGTCGAGATGGATGGCGAGACGATTCCGCAGGAAGCCAATCTCGATGTGCTGGGCGCCATCTCGTTCACCAAAGGCTGCTACACAGGCCAAGAAGTTGTCGCGCGCATTCATTTTCGCGGGCATGTGAACAAGCATTTGCGCTGGCTCACGTCGAGCGAAGTGCTGCCCACGGGTTCGCTGGTGTTTGACGGCGAGGGCAAGGAAGTCGGCAGTGTGCGCTCGAGTGCGTTGAGTGCAACGCGCGGCCCGCTGGCGATGGCAATGGTACGCCGAGAGGTTGTTCCTGGCAGCGACGTGCGCGTGCGCACCGACGCTGGCGACGTCACCGCACAACTCGCGGAGATTGCGTGACAAGCACTGTGACAAGCACTGTGACAAGCACTGTGGTTCGCGGCGCGTGCGCGCTCGACTGTCCCGATACCTGCGCCACGCTCATCACCGTCGAAGACGGCAAGGCGACGAAGATTCAGGGCGACAAGGAGCATCCCTTCACACAGGGGTTTCTGTGCACGAAGGTGAATCGCTATTTGGAACGCTCGTATCACGCGGATCGTGTGCTCACGCCGCTTAAGCGCGTGGGGCCAAAGGGCAGCGGGCAGTTTGCGGAGGCTTCGTGGGATGAAGCACTCACCGCGATTGCGTCCAAGCTGAACGCGATTCGTAAGTCTGCGCACGGACCGCAATCGATTATGCCGTACTCGTACGCCGGCACGATGGGCCTCCTTCAGGGCGAGTCCATGGATCGCCGTTTCTTCCATTTCATTGGCGCGTCCAAGCTGGATCGCACGATTTGTGCGACGGCTGGCGCAACAGGAATGCGGATGACGGTTGGCGCGAGCGTTGGCGCCGACGCCGAGGGTGCGCGCGATGCGGATCTTATTCTGCTCTGGGGCACGAACACGCTCACGAGCAATCCGCATCTGTGGCCGCACATTCTCGAAGCGAAGGCCAAGGGCACGCAGGTGCTGTGCATTGATCCCATCAAGACGCGCACGGCTGAGCAGTGTGATGAGTGGCTTGCCATTCGTCCCGGCACGGATGCCGCTCTCGCGCTTGGAATGATGCACGTCATCTTCGCCGAAGGGCTCGAAGATGCGGAGTACATTCGCGAACACACCATTGGTGGCGACGAGCTGCGCGAGCGTGTGAAACAGTACGCGCCAGAGAAGGTGGCGCCTATCACCGGCATTCCCGCAGAGCGCATTGTCACACTCGCGCGGCAGTACGCGAAGGCGAAGGCCGCATTCGTGCGCATCAACTATGGCCTGCAGCGCCACGGCGGCGGCGCGATGGCTGTGCGCACGATTGCTTGCTTGCCCGCTGTGGTTGGCCACTGGCGTCGCCCCGGCGGCGGCGTGCAGTTGTCAGCGAGCGCGAACTTTGCGTTCAACAAGGCGGCACTGCAGCGCGAAGATCTCTCGCCCGCCGGCACGCGCACCATCAATATGACGCTGCTCGGCGACGCGCTCACCAAGCCGGATGCGGGCGTGGGTGGCCCGCCCGTGAAGGCGCTGATCGTGTACAACTCCAATCCCGCGGCCATCGCGCCAGATCTTGGCGCGGTAAATGAAGGACTCAAGCGCGACGATTTGTTCACGGTAGTGCTCGAGCACTTCAAGACTGATACGGCGGACTACGCAGATTGGGTTTTGCCCGCCACGACGCAGATCGAGCATTGGGATGTGCATCTGTCGTACGGACACTTGTACGCGTCGCTCAACAAGCCCGCGATTTCTCCCGTTGGCCAGGCATTGTCGAACACCGAGATCTTCCGCCGCATCGCGGCGAAGATGGGACTCGAGCACGAATGTCTGCGCGATGACGACGTGACGCTCATCAAGCAGGCGCTGGCGACGAATGACCCGCGGATGAGCACCGTCACGTGGGATAAGCTCAATGCCGACGGTTGGGTGCGGTTGAACGTGCCCAAGCCGTACGCACCGTTTGCCAACGGCGGATTCCTCACGCCCAGCGGCAAGTGCGAGTTTGTGTCGGAGCGGATGGCGCAGATGGGACTCGATCCCCTGCCCGCCTTCACGCCGCCGCACGAGTTTCCCGAGAATGTGCCGGATCTCGCGGCCAAGTATCCGCTCACGCTGATCTCGTCGCCTGCGCACCAGTTCTTGAACTCTACGTTTGTGAACGTGGGCTCACTGCAGCGTGCGGCGCGTGAACCAGAAGTCGCGCTGCATCCGCGCGATGCAGAGCGCCGTGGTATCGCCGAAGGTGTGATGGTGGTTGTGCAGAACGATCGCGGACACTTTGCGGCGCGCGCGCGTTTGCGCGATGGCATTCGCGAAGGCGTGGCGTGGGCACCGGGCATTTGGTGGGCGAAGCTGTCGAGCGATGGCAAGAATGTGAACGCCACCACATCGCAGCGCCTCACCGATATGGGCGCGGGCCCAGTGTTTTACGACAATCTCGTCGAGATTCGCACCGCGAATTAGTGCGCAGTGAGCGCTGGCTCGCGGCGGAAGATCCACAGCGCGAACACCAGCATCACCGCGGCGAGTCCGCCAATCGCCCACGCCGTGCCCACAGCTTTCGCGAGTAGTCCCGCGACAAAGCTGCCAATCGGTGCGCCGCCAATGTACACCATGATGTAGAGCGACATCACACGACCGCGCAGCGCGTCGGGGACAATCTCCTGCAGACGCGAGTTTACTAGCGCGTTGTTGATGATCATCGTGATGCCCACGGCGAAGAGCAACAAGCCGTTGAGCGCCACCACGCGCGTGAGCGCAAAGGCCACCAGTAGCGCGGGAAACAGATGCGACGCCCACCAGAGTGTGCGTCCTTTGTTGACTCCGCCGCCGGTCGCCGCAATGCCAAGCGCGCCCACCATCGCGCCGATGCCGAGCGTGGCCATCAGCGCGCCGTAGCCTTCGGGGCCGAGGTGGAGCAAGTCGCGCGAGACGACTGGAAGCAGCGTGATGACGGGAATGCCGAGTATGGAGAACACGCTTGCGACGAGCATCAGTGCGGGCAGCGGTCGCGTGGTGCGCACGTAGCGCAGCGCTTCCATCAAGCCCTCCCACATTCCTTTGCGTGCGCCGTGGAGCTCACGCACATGCGGCGGCAGTACAATCATCGCGAGGCCGATCAGTACCGCGAGAAAACTCAGCGCGTTGATGCCGAACGTCCACGCGATGCCGGCTTTGGCAATCACTACTGCGGCGATGGTGGGACCGAGTACTCGCGCGAGGTTGAAGCCCATCGAGTTGAGTCCGATGGCTTTTGGGAGATCTTCGCGATCGACGAGGTGCACCCACAAAGCTTGTCGCGCGGGAATCTCAAATGCGGCGAGTGTGCCGCCGATGCTCGTGAGGACAATCAGCCACGAGAACGTGAGGTGTCCTGACCACGCGAGGTACCACAGCGCCGTGGCTTCCAGCAGCATCAGCGATTGCGCGATGCGGATGACGCGGAGTTTGTCGGCGCGGTCGGCGAGCATGCCGCCGGGGAGCGAGAACACGAGAATCGGAAACGTGCCTGCGGCTGCGACAATGCCCACCAGAAATGGATCGTTGGTGAGTTCGAGCGCGAGCCAGCCCACGGCGATCTGCTGCATCCACGAGCCGATGAGCGAGATGGACTGCCCAATCCAGAAGATGCGGAAGTTCCGGTACCGGATGAGGGTACGGAAGGGGTTTAGGGATTGGGAGTGGGCTGACATTGGCGTGATGAAATCTCGCCTGCAATCGCTTCGTCAGTGAACTTCCGATGTTGCGATGGCCTACCTTCAAGGTCAATGTCACCGCTCATACTGGCCTAACCACCGGTTGCTGCCGTGGAGTTCACCCGCTTTAGTGGACAGCCAAGTTAGCCTGCC
This sequence comes from Gemmatimonas sp., assembly GCA_043753285.1. Lineage (GTDB taxonomy): Bacteria > Gemmatimonadota > Gemmatimonadetes > Gemmatimonadales > Gemmatimonadaceae > Pseudogemmatithrix. Next base: position 9,824 of record JAYUWY010000211.1, read on the forward strand.
TTGAGTACCTGCACTTCGTACTGCACCGGTGATCGAAACCCGAGCGACGAATGTCGACGCTCTTGATTGTACCACACATCGATGAAGTCGCCAATCGCGCGGCGCGCCGCATGCCGCGTTTCGAACGGTCCCTCGTCGAGCAGTTCCTTCGTGAGCGTCGCGAAGAAACTCTCCACCACCGCATTGTCCCAACAGTCGCCCTTGCGACTCATACTCCCGACGAGCCCGCCCTCGCGCAGGGCGCGCTGATACGCGTGACTCGCGTACTGTACGCCGCGGTCGGAGTGATGCAACACGCCGCATGGGTTGCGTGTGCGGCGCGCCATATCGAGCGCCGCGAGCGCCAACTCTTGATCGAGGCGCACGCTGGCCGCCCACCCGACCACGCGGCGTGACGCGAGATCTACCACGACGGCGAGATAGAGCCAGCCCTCGCGCGTCGGCACGTACGTGATGTCCGCGGCCCAGCGTCGATCGAGTCCCGGTTGCGCCGTGACAGCAAAGCGACGCCCCAACACATTCGGCGCGATCGGCTGCGCGTGCGCCGAGTTCGTGGTGACGACGAAGCGGTGGGCACCTTTCGCGCGCAGTCCGGCCAGACGCATCAGGCGCGCCACGCGCTTCTCGCTACACACATGGCCAAGCGCGCGCAGCTCGCGACACAAACGCGGACTGCCGTAGCGACTGCGCAGGCGGTAGAACTGCTTGCGCACATGCACGAGGAGCGCCGCATCGGCCTGCTTCCGCAAGCCGAAGGGCTCGCCACGCCACTTGTAGTAACCGGCCTTCGACACCTCGAGCACCCGGCACATCGTCGTGACGTGCCAGGTCGTGGCGTGCGCGTGGATGAACGCGTACTTCACCGCGCATCCTTGGCGAAGAAGGCCGTCGCTTTTTTTAAGATCTCGCGCTCCTCCTTCAAGCGCGCGTTCTCGCGGCGCAACTCGCGATTCTCCTCTTCCACGTTCGGCGCCCGCGCGCTCGGCTCCGCATACGCGCCCACTCGCGCGTCGCGCCGCCAATTGCGAAGCGTCTCGATGTGGACCCCCAGTTCCTGCGCGAGGTGCCGAATCGGTTTCGTGCCCGCCTGCAGCTGCCGCAGCGCGTCCTCGCGGAACTCGAGACTGTAGGCCTTCGGTTGTCTTTTCTTCATGGAACACCTCCTGCTCGAAACATCCGTCCGAGCCGTTGCGGTGTCCACTAAAAGGGGTGAACATCAATTCCCGAACGGGTCGGTTCACGCAGCCGGACCCGATTGGGCTGGCGGGCGGGCTCAATTTGTATGGATATGCGAACGGCGACCCCGTGAATTTCGCGGATCCCTTTGGGCTCGACCCCTGTACGAAGGAGCAGTTGTCCTCGGGCATGGAGTCGGTCGCGAACAAGGGCGGCACAATTTGTGTTGAACAGAGAAGCCGGCCAGCCGCCTCCGAGGCAGCGTGCACCGAGGCCGTTGCGGCGGGATGGTTGCGCGCGGTCGCTGACGTCGCTGCTGTACTCGAAGGTGGTCCGGCTCTCAAGGCGGCAGGTCGAGCAATGGCGAGCGAAGTGAGGTTGGGGTTCGTAGGGTTTTTCGCCAATATGCGGGCGCTCGGCGGCGCACCGGCTGGAAAGATCGCTCGCGATCAAGCGAGGGCCTCTGCGTCTGCGAACTATTCTTACGCAAGCGCGGCGGGCGCCATTGGGTCGTCAGTTGCATCCGACGCAAGCATTCCTCAGCAGGACTACAATAGCTTCTCCGCGCGAGATCTCATCCCACTGGCCAATCTTGGCAGAGATGCACAGAGGGCCTACGGCGCATGCAACCCAAGGTAGATTCGCCTGCCCACACCTCTAGCAGTCTCGCGCGACGCGTCGCAGTTTCGCTAGGCGAGGCTGCTTGGTCGGCCGCTGCATGTGCGCTGGTCGCCGTCGTGGCCTATGCACACGATGGCGATTCTATAGTCGCAGCCGGAGGCGTTCCGCTCTTCCAGCTTCTCAGCATCTATGCGGCATGCGCCGCTGTTGCCGGCACCGTATTGGGTATCCTAAGGCCATTCACCACGTCGTGGCTCGGCGCCGCCATCGTGAGCGTCCCGGTTGCATGGCCTCTGACGTTCTCGACGATGCTGCTTTCGCACGACGGTAGGCTCACCGATATGACGTCGATCGATTTCGGCATCTCATTCGCTTTGGCCGCGGTCCTCGGACCTTTTGCGGTTACTTACCTCAGAATCCGCCGAAGGTCGTAGCTTCGATCTTCCCACTTCGACCCGATAGAAGAATTCGGGAGTACCTTGTTGATAAGCGTACGATTCCAGGACAGGTCCATCCACGCAGCCGGACCCGATTGGGCTGGCTGGGGGGATGAATCTGTATGGGTATGCGGGTGGGGATCCGATCAACAACTGGGATCCCTTCGGCCTCTACGATGTGAAGTACGGCGATGCGCAAACGGAGCGAGAAGTCGCAGAGCTACGCAACGTCTCTCCGACGTTCGATGCCGCGATGTCGCAGCTAGAGAACGACAGCACCGTGCTTGTCAACATTGGACGCGGTTCGACTTCACCGTGCGGCGGATCGGGCGGATGCGCACAGCGGGCTGGGACCAACGCGGCTGGGCAGCGCGTCTTCAACGTCACACTGAGTGAAGGCGGAGTGGCCTCGGCGAACGCGCTGCTGAAGTACGCGGGTGGGGCCAATATGTTGACGACAATCGGCCACGAGGTGTACGGCCACGTGGTGCCTTGGAGACACGGGACCCAATGCGCCGATGGTTTTCCCGGCACTCCAGCGGCTCGCAGTTGTTCCGTGACAAGAGAAAACGTGATTCGCGCTGAGATGCGCTTCCCCTTGCGAACCAAGTACTAGGAGGCAACTGTGCGAAATCTCACTCGACTGGCGGCCTTAACTGTGGTTATTGCGACGGTCGCTTGCGCGACCTCTGGAGCGCCGCCGCAAGATTTCACGGGTGTTTGGGATCTGACGCTTGAGTCGGGAGACACGGTTCCTTCTCGCGGCGCCCAACGCGACCGCGTGGCTCTCATCGTCGCGCTCCTACCAGCGGATTCCGCCGCTCGACGCCTGACGATCGTTCAAGGCTACGAACCTACGCACCTTGGACTCTTCAGCGGGGAGAGCGGCAGTCTTGCACCCGGTCTTCGAGTTCGCGACCTCCCATCCGTTGCAGTCGGAACTTGGGGTGACGACTCGGTTTCGCTGGTGCTTAACCCTGACTTGGATCATGGAGCCCTGCGCCTCGAAGGGGTACGGAAGCACTCGACTGTGCTTGGGCGTTGGTACCACACCGCAGACGGCGGCAGGCACGGCAACTTCGTTATGCGCCGCAGAGACTGAACACGGCTCAGCGAGTGCAACGCATCGCTGCGAAAACACGCCTCAAGGAAATTTCCGCCAACTACGACCGACGCCCGCGCGCACTAGCGCGCCAAGTGCGCAGGGCGTAATGTCTTAGGCGTGTGAGATGCTCGGGATCGATGCCAACCTGTTCATTTCACGCAGCCGGACCCAATCGGGCGGGCGGGCGGGCTCAATTAGTATGGATATGCGGGCGGGGATCCGATCAACTTTGCGGATTCCTTCGGCCTGTGCCCCGAGGAGCAACGCGACGAGAACGGGCGCTGTCCAGGCGGGCTGAGCGTCTCGCAGTGGGAACGAGTGGAGTATGCAGCGAGGAACCGGATGACGGCTGACGCACGAGACCGTGTTCTTGAGCTCCTCTTCGACGGCAAGATTAGTTCAGCGGAGGCGGTTATCGTCAACCTCCGTCGGGTGGCGGCCAAGGCGAGCGTGCTCACGCGCCGCGTCACCCTCGCAGAGTCGGCCTTCGCGTACGAGATCGGAGACTTTGCCTTCTTGTTGGCTCACGAGGCGCAGCACACACGGCAACTATTCACGGCCCCTTGGAATCGAGAGGCTGATGCGGACGCGTACGGATGTGCAAACACCTGGGGCCGACATGGCTATCGATCCGGCGCCTACAGGGCGCAGTACGGTCCCTGCGGTAGCGGTGCCCCATGAAGCCCCCGTCGCGGCTGGTACGCGTCCTCGTCGCGCTTGCAGTTCTCGCCGGCGTCGCTGTGCTCGTCTGGCTATGGGCTAGGCCAATGTACGATCCGCTGCTTCCGGGGTACTGATGTCCCACGAGATGCTGCTTAGGTCGACGATGGTGTGCACCCGACGACCCGCGGGCTGGTTTGGTATCCTGCGCAGTTGGCGGACACCACGCGTGGCAAGGCCACTTGGAGTTCCCAGAGCTTAGTGGACGTTAGCCCTGTCCACTAAACTCTGGGAACTCCAGACCGCAGACACGAGGTCCGCTGATGCAGCCTGAATCAAGGCGGCGGCAACGCCCTTGGATTGTCGCCTGCACCCGGGTGTGTCCGCCGGTGTACTTCCTGCAGCCGTTGCATCGAGACGCGCGTGTAGAGCTGTGTACTCGTCAATAGTGCGTGCCCGAGCAGCGCCTGTAGATCGCGAATGTCCGCGCCACGGTCGTGCATCAACGTCGCGACGCTGTGTCGCACGACGTGGCAACTGCCGGCGTGCGCCAAGCCAGCGGCAACCCAGCACGCGTGCATGCGGTCGGTCACTTTCTTCGGAGTGAGGCGTCGGCCGCGGCGAGAGATGAACAGCGCGGGCTCTCGCGGGTCGATGAGGTGCAGCGGCCGCGCACGTTCGACGTATCGTTGAAGCCAGGCCAGTGCGCGACGCGTGAGCGGCACGAGGCGCGACGTGCCGCCCTTTCCACGCCGAACGCGGAGCGTGCCGCCTGTCGCATCCACGTCCGCGAGATCGACGCCGACAAGTTCGCTGCGGCGGATTCCCGTGGCGTAGAGCACCTCAAGCATCGTCCGGTCTCGCAGACCGACCGGTCGACGATGCGGGATGCCCGCAAGGGCGCGTTCAATCTCGCGTGTGCCGAGTACGCCCGGTGGTACGGAGGCGGGGCGACGCACCGCGACAAGGACGGTGACGAGGTCGCGGCGGCTCCGACTGCTCGCCACGGCCCATCGCAAGAATCCACGAGCGGCTGCGATCGTGCGCGCCAATGCACCACGGGACATTCCACTCTCGTGCGCGGCTTTCGCAGTGAGCACGGCCTGGAACTGTTCGAGATGGTGCCGCCGAATGGCGGCCGTGCTCTTCACTCCCTCCGCGTCGCAGAAGCGCCAGAGCCGCGCGAGGTATCCCGCGATGCTCCAGCAATCGTCACGGCTTCGGCCGGTGCTGCGCAAACCACCGACGTACGTCGAGAAGTCTGCGGCGAGGCGCGACCCATCCGCGGCCCAGGGATCAATCCGGAGCGCCGCGCGCGCGCTCTGCGAGGGTGGCAACGGCCTCGCCGGTGTGCGCGAGGACACGAGTTCGTGCAGGACAGCGCCTGAGTCTGAATATGCCAAATGAGCAACGTCGCGGAGCGTGCAGCCGGCAGGCAGTGCGCGCGCGTCCACTGGGATTCCTGCCGCAGCCGCGAGATCACGCCAACAGTCCGACACGTGCTCGCCCTCAATCGTCGCTGCGCAGACGAGCACAAGGCGCCGCGGCCGGAGTCGCCGAAGTCGCGTTGTGAGCCCACGATAGCGCGTGGCGCGTGCGTGCTCGTCCACCAGCGCCAAGGCAGATAGACCGGCTGATGACAGGACGAGCGCCTCGAACGGATCGCTGCACGCGTACAGCAGACCGCTCCTCCACCCGTGGCCACTCAGTATCTCCGTCCAGCCAGGTCCCGTCGTGCGCACGGCAATCGCGCGTGGATCGGCGAGCGCGGCGCTCGGGAGTGCCGCGACTGCAACAGTGCCGTGGCGAAGTGGGATGAGGGGCAACAGGACACATCCGGTAAACGCTTCGCGACCGGACGGCCGGAGCAGACCGTACGCGTGCCAGTCCGCTCGCCATCGCCGCGCGGTCGCCGTGCCGAGCCCTGCGAGGACGTGATGCGCGGTGCGATTGACAAATCCGAGCGAATGCGGTGGTCGACCATCCGCGCCGAGGATCCAAGAGCCCTTCGCACGGGCGTGAAAGGACGCGTCTTCGCGGGCGGCTTGCTGATAATGACGTAGCAGGGCGCGGACGGAAGCCGGTGGGAGGGAGGGCACCTCCATGTGACAAGTCGCGCGCGCTGAAGCGTTGCTTCGTAGATGGCGCGCTGGCGACAGAGCCTGCCCTCGGACACATTTCGGAGAATGCTGCACACTCCGCTTTCGCTGGACACTACGGCCGACGCCGAGACGCGCCAACTCGCGGCTTGGCGTGCCTTGGGCACGGCTGGACGTTTGCGTTGCGCGCAGGAGCTCTCCCTTGCGGTACGACGTCTCGAAATCCTTGGCCTCATCAGCAGGCATCCGTCGCTAGACGCTGCCGCCCGTGCGCGCCTGCTCGCGCGGCGCCACTTGGGTGAGCGGCTTGGCGGCTTGTTGTACGGGACGGGCGATGGCGGAGAGTGAGGAGTTGCCCGATGTCATCGCCGTGGCGCTGGACTTCACGCATCGGCTCGCGACGCTCGCGGTGCCCTTCGTCATTGGCGGTTCGCTGGCGAGTTCAGCGCACGGCGAGCCGCGATCGACGATGGATGTTGATCTCGTCGTTGGACTCCAGCCGCAGGATGTCGAGCCATTACTCGCGTCAGTGCGCGAGACCTACTACCTCGACGGCGTCGTGCTCGCGGACGCCGTCCGGACCGCTGGCACGGTGAATGCGGTGCACCTCCGCGCGGGCATCAAGGTGGACCTCTTCGTTGCAGGTACCGATCCCTTCGAGGCGGAGCGGCTGCGCCAGCGGGTGCCAATCCCGGTGGGTCCAACGCCAGGGGACATCCTGTGGGTGGACACGCCAGAGCACACCATCTTGCGGAAACTGGAATGGTACCGTCGCGGCGGCGAGCAGTCAGAGCGGCAGTGGCGAGACGTGCGAGCGATCACCGCAGTCCAAGGTGCGGCGTTGGACTGGCAACGGCTTCGCGCGTGGGCGAATCATCTCGGCGTGTCGGACCTAGTACAGCGTCTGTCGCTAGAGCCCGAGAGGCGCTACGACGAGGTGTAGATGGACGGCAACGCTCATCGTGTTCACCGTGGTGAACGGGTCGGTTCACGCAGCCGGACCCGATTGGGCTCGCGGGTGGGCTGAATTTGTACGGCTACGCGGACGGTGACCCCATTAATTTCTCGGACCCTTTTGGCCTCTGCCCGAAGGACGCCGGTGGAGACGGCGAGACTGAGGAGTACAGCGACTGCCCAAAAGGCTCCTCAGGCTACTACGCGTACCGCGCGACGCAGGGCGATAGCAGCATCGTAAGCAGCATCTCGAACACTATCCTCGGTTGGGGAGCCACGTGTGGCGAGAGCGAGGAGTGCTCGGCGGCCGCCGCGATTCTGACGGCATTCGGCGGCGGGAAGGTGCTCGACGGCGTGGTGAAGTCAGGACAGTACCTCCGCATTGGCGTCGGGCGACACGACGGCCGACGTTGGTACAGGGCTGCGGGGCGAATGGTCCCGCGCCGATGGAATAAGGGACACATTGACTTCATCGATCTCGGACCGCTGCCATGACAGATGATCTGACGAACTTCCAACTGCACACCCTATCCGAAGTCATGGGCGCACTCGCGATCGCGGGGCGAGCTTCGGAATCACAAGAGACGCTCGGCAACCGAGAGAAATATCTGGTTGTATCGTTTTCTGGCTACCGCGTGCTCATCTACTTGGACGGGGCTGAAATTCTCGGGAACGGCTTGGACCTGAGGTTCGAGAAGGAGGACTTCGCGAACCTCGATCAACTAAGAGAACGATTGCTCTCCGAGCTGCGGCCCTTGTTAGGCTAACCCATAGGTCTGCTGCAGCGCAGCCGTTGTCGATGGCAACTCGGCTGGGGCGCGTCGGCCTCGCGAAGGATTATTCGTGCACGTAGGATGCTGGAACGGGTCAGTTCACGCAGCCGGACCCGATTGGCCTGGCGGGTGGGCTCAATCTGTACGGCTACGCGGGTGGGGATCCGATCAATTTTTCGGACCCGTTCGGCCTGTGTGACAGAGAACGCCCCGAGTGCAAGCCGTATCAGGTGAACGCAGGTACCCTCGGCATTCGCCGGATGATGCTCGCGGCGCTAGACCTCGTGCGCACCGACTCCCAAGAGTGCAGTGACCTCAAGGCGTTCACGTACGATCTGCTCATGAGTGGTCGCGTGAACGTCTACTTCAACGATGACTCCCACCTTGTCCCCGTCAGAGAGGGCGAGCGGGCGACGAAATACGGCGACTCGCACCGCGAGAAAGGACGTGAAGATAAGGCTGGCGAGGGCGAAGTCGACATCAACTACCAGACTACGAAGGACGACCGAGCACAGCTCGCAGAGACGCTGATTCACGAGGGGGCGCACGTGCAACGAGCGGACGGATTCAGGGAGAGCCAGCATGCATCCATCGCGAGCACTGCTCGAAACTGCATCAGGCGGTAATCGTCGATGAGAGAGAGCGAACGTGGGAAGCGCGAAATGTCGTGGCGACGCATCATCCGGTGGAGCTTCTCGATTGCCGTAGTCGGCGTGGTCGCCTCCTCCGCAGTCCTCGCGCTTGCTGGCCCGGCGCAGGCGGTGTCGCGCTTAGCAGTCGCCCGAGGAGTCGCGTTCACCAGCTACGCACTTGGCGACTCAGCTGCGGTCGTCTGCGTCGACGAGCGGACTTCCACATCACACTCAAGGTCCAAGGAGTCTCGCACCGTCGTGGACGAAGGGGTCTTGCGCAGCGTAAGCGGAAGAGATGGGTTAAGACTGCTCCCCCTGACCGAGTGCCGGTTGGCAGTCCGAGAGCCGGCAGATTCAGCGCCACCGACAAGGCTACGTGAACTAGGCACGGGCCTCCCGGCCGCCGTAGTGTGGTTCGAACGAAGCAGCTTGTCTCGCGTCAGGATCGGGATAGAGGGTGGCGGGTATGTCGGTGCCGTGTATGCCTGCCGAGCACTCCCGGTAGTCACGAGATGGGTACTTGTCGGCTGCGCACCGACGACTATTTCGTAGTATGAATTTCAAATCAGGCCACCGAGGGAATCGGCGATAGTTAGTAGTGCACACTTGTGGGCTTCCATAGCCACTTCGCATATTCGCCAATGCAACGTCGCGACCTCCTCCGCATCCTCGGCGCCGCCGCATCAGCCGGCGCTATCGCCCCCGCGTTCAACCGCGGCCGCTACCAACTCTTCGCACAGTCGCCCGCCGAGTACTCGGCGCGGACAATTCAACTGATGCAGGAGTCGCCGGTCGTGGACATGCTCTGCCAGTTCGCGTTCGCCGACCTGCGCGAGGAGGGCACGCCGCGCGCCGACCGCTGGCTGCAGAACCCGTCCACCTTCACGGCCGACGATTTCGCGGTGTTCAAGAACTCCGGCGTGAAGACGCTCGCGCTTGGCCGCGGGGCGAATTCCTATGAAGGGATGCTGAGCTTTATGGCGCAGTGGAACGGCTTCATCGCCTCACATCCGGAGTGGTTCATCCGCGTGGACGATCCCGCCGACCTCGCCAGCAATCGCCGTGACGGACGCGTGGGCATCATGATCACGACGCAGAACTCCGATCACTTCCGCACCGCGGCGGACGTCGAGACCTTCCAGCGACTCGGCCAGCGGCTCTCGCAGCTGACGTACAACGTGCAGAACCGCATCGGCGCCGGATTCCTCGAGCACAACGACGGCGGGCTCAGCATTTTCGGGCACGACATCTTGAAGGCGATGCAGAAAGTTGGAATGACGGTGGATCTCTCGCACTGCGCCGACCGCACGACGATGGATGGCATTGCCGCCGCGACAAAGCCGGTGGTGTTCACACACGCCGCCGCGCGCGGGCTGATGCCTGGCTATGCGCGCTGCAAAACAGATGAATCTCTGCG
>JAYUWY010000212.1:0-3667 GCA_043753285.1 Gemmatimonas sp.
AGCTGCTGGACGCCAAACACTTCGCGGCGGAGAGCGCCGCGCGCGTGACCACGCTCGCACAGACCATGCGCGACGTCACGGGATTTATCTCGGTGATTCGCGAGCTGGCGGTGCAGACCAACCTGTTGGCACTGAACGCCGCGATTGAAGCGGCGCGCGCCGGTCACGAAGGGCGCGGTTTCGCTGTAGTGGCCGAAGAGGTGCGCGCGCTCGCGGATGAGTCGGGCGCGGCGGCCAACGATGCTCAGCGCGCGTTGAAGGATTTTGAGGACGAGATGACGCAAACCGCGCAGTTGATGAGTCGCGGTGAGACGCTCGTTGGTGATGCCGAAGCGCGCAGCGCGGGTTCGCGCGAAGCGTTGGGACGCATTGTGGACGGCACGGCGGCGGCGTCTGGACACGCGGCGCGCATTGCTAGTTCGGCTGAGGAGCAGCGCCGTGAAGTGGAGCGTATGCGCGAGCGCCTGACGCGGCTGGAGAGTATCGTCACGCGCAATCGCGAAGGGCTCTCCACGGTGAGCGGGTCGGTGGCAGAGCAGGCCGAAGCGCTGCGCACACTGGAGCGCACGACCAACGAGTTGCGCGACGTTGTCACCGGGCTCGGCGTGCTGACACAGCGCGTCACCCGCGCCGTATGAGCGAGCCGGTGCTTCCGTCGTGGGCCGAGGTCAGCGACAAGCGCCGCGCGCACATCGCGCGCGTCACGGCGCTCCTCGATCGTTGGGCGGAGCAGTTGCATCTCCCGGCCGAGGACGCACAGGCGTGGCACGATGCGGGGCGGTGGCACGACGCGCTCCGCGATGCGAGCCCCGATACGTTGCGTAGCTACGTCGATGGCACCGACCGACCGGTCGAAACGCTTCATGGGCCGGCAGCTGCTGTGCGATTGGTTCGCGAAGGCGAGACGCGCTCCGAGTTGCTCGACGCCATCCGCTGGCACACCGTCGGCAACGCCGGATGGACAGCCGTTGGTCGGGCGCTGTACATGGCGGACTTTCTAGAGCCGGGACGACAGTTCGCTCGCGCCGATCGCGCGTTTCTCGCCGATCATCTTGTGCACGACTTCGCCGGCGTGTTTCGCCAAGTTGTGCGCATGCGCATCGAGTGGACCGTGCGCGAAGGCAAGTCGCTGTTCTCAGAAACAGTCGCGCTCTGGAATCAGGTCCGATGAATCGCATCAAAGGACGATGGATTCTTCTCACACTCGTGATTGTCGTTGGCGGCTTCTTCGCGTGGAAGTTCCGTCCCGGCGCATCCGGTGCTCCCGCAGCCCTCGGCACCGCTCACATCGAACGTGTCGTGCCCGACTCCGCGCGCATCAAGATTGAGGTGCTCAACGGCACCAACATTCGCGGACTCGCCCGTCGCGCGACGTTTGTGCTGCGCGACTTGGGCTTTGATGTCGTGAGCAATGGCAACAGCACCGAGAAGGTCGACTCGACGGTCGTCATCGTCCGCAACGGACGCATGGACTGGGGCGAGCTCGCAGCGAAAGCGTTAGGCGGAGCGCGAGTTGAGTCGCGCCCCGATTCGTCACGCTACCTCGATCTCACGATCCTGCTCGGCGCTTCCTGGCGGCCGCCGGCGCAGACGTTCTACCCGTAGCTGACCGCACGCCGCGGCGATGTCGATGCCGCGACTTTTTCGAATTGCGACTTCGACGCCGTGATTGCGAATCTTGCGCGCGAACGTGGCGATGGCTTCCGGTGACGTCGGGGTGAAGCCCATGGAACCGCCCGGATGCAGCGGAATGAGATTCACAAACGCGCCGCACTCGTGCGCGAGTTCCGCCAACTCTTCCGCGTGCGCTGTCTGATCGTTCACGCCGCCGAGCATCACGTACTCGAACGTGACGCGGCGATCAAACTCGGCCGCCGCGCGGATGACATCTTCGAGCGGATACTTGGTGTTCACCGGCATCAACTCGCCGCGTAATTCGTCGCTGGGGGCGTGAATCGAGATGGCCAAGCGGAACTGCTCTTTGCGCTTGCCGAGTGCGATGATGCCCGGCAACACGCCAACGGTGGAGACCGTGATGTGTCGCGCGCCGATGCCGAATCCTTTGGGATCGTTGAGCACGGTGAGCACGTGCTCAACAGCCTTCCAGTTCATGAGCGGCTCGCCCATGCCCATGAAGACGATGTTCGTGGCGCGCACGGGCGGGGAGAGCAGGGCTAGTTCGCGCACTTGGCCGGCGATCTCGCTCACACTCAAGTTGCGGGCAAAGCCCATCGCGCCGGTGGCGCAAAAGGCGCACTGGAGCGCGCAGCCCACCTGCGAAGAGATGCAAAACGTCATGCGATCGCCGTCGGGAATGGCGACCGTCTCGACGCTCTGACCGTCCTCGAGCTGAAACAGGAATTTGCGCGTGCCGTCCACCGACTTTTGCTCCGTTACGAGCGAGAGGCGCGGGAGGGTAAAGTGTTGCGCCAACAGCTCGCGGAAGGCCTTGGGGAGGTCGGTCATTTCCTCAAAGGAGGCCACCGGCTTCTGCCACAGGTGGGGGACTACCTGCGAGCCACGAAACGGCTTCTCGCCGTGTTTGACGGCAAATGCGCGGAGGGTGTCTTCCGCGTCAGCGGGGGCCAAGTCGAGCAGGTTGAACATGTTGCAGACTAGCGGATTTTGATGCTAAAGGCAATGCGAGTTCGCTTCCACCAAGTGTAGACGCCAGTTAGATTTAGCCCTTCAATGCCTGATGCGAGTCTCCCCGCCGCAACCTCCTCGGTTGCGGCCCGTTGGACCCCTCCCGTTTTGTGGGTGGCGGTCATTTTGGTTGGCACTTCGTGGCCCAAGCTCTCGCTTGGGCGTGATGGGGCAGGCCTCGACAAAGTTGCGCACTTCACGGCCTACGCGATTCTTGCCGCGTTGTCGCTTCGCGCCACGCTGTTTCCGCGCTCGTGGCGCACGGTCATTGCCGTGATCCTCAGCATCGCCGCATTGGGCGCCGTGGACGAATGGCACCAGAGCTTTATCCCCGGCCGTTCGATGAGCCTGATCGATTGGTTCGCTGATTCGAGCGGTGCCGTCGCCGGCACGCTCGCCGTTCGCTTCATTCCGTTTCTCACTCCTCGACGTCCGCAGCTCACGTGACCACTCACGCTCGCTCGCTCGCTACTTCGCTCCGCACCCACCTCGGGGGCGCGCTCGGTCTTGCCCACGATGGACAACGCGTCACGCTCGGCGGCTGGGTGCACAAGTCGCGCGACTTGGGTGGGCAGCTGTTCATCGACCTGCGCGATCGCGAAGGGCTCGTGCAGTTAGCGTTCAATCCGCATTGGACTCCGGCCGATGTGATTTCTGCCGCGACGAGCATTGGGCTTGAGTGCGCGGTGCTCGTGGATGGTGTCGTTGCGCCGCGTCCCGAGGGTCTGCGCAACAAAGACATGGCCACCGGCGAGATTGAAGTGCGCGTCTCCGCGATTCGTGTTGTGGGACCGGCCGTCACGCCCGCAATTCCTGTTGCGCTCGACAAGGAAGCCAAGCGTCCGTCCGAAGACCTGCGCCTGCGTCATCGCGTGCTCGATTTGCGTCGCCCCGAGTTGCAGAAGGCGCTCATCCTGCGCCATCGCCTGATGCAGGTGACGCGCAGTTTCTTGAGCGCTGACGGCTATCTCGAACTCGAGACGCCAATTCTCACCAAGCCCACGCCCGAAGGCGCGCGGGA
>JAYUWY010000213.1:0-1809 GCA_043753285.1 Gemmatimonas sp.
GGCGAGCCGTACTCAAACTTGTTGGACGTGATGCGGGGTCGCGTGAAGGCGGTGGTCGCGTTCGGCGAGTCTGAAGCATTGATTGTCGCGGATCTCGCCGCACACGTGCCGGTGGAGCGCGCCGGATCGTCATTTGACGATGTGATTGCTCGGGCGCGCGCTCTCGCGCTCCCGGGCGACACCGTGCTGCTCGCTCCGGCCTGCTCGAGCTACGACATGTTCAAAAACTATGATGAGCGCGGCGCGATGTTTCGCGCCAAGGCGCGTGGTCAATGAAGGCAATGAGTGCCGTACCGCGTGAACGTGTGCGTTGGGCGATGTCGCTTGAGGCACGTGTGCTCGTGATGCTCACGGCGGCGCTGCTCGTGTTTGGTCTCACCACGCTGTATTCCGCGAGCTCCATCGTGGCGGTGCAGGATGGGCGGCCGAGTTGGTTCTTTTTGTATCGCCAACTGACGGGCGTGGGCGTGGGTCTTGTGGCCCTCGCGATTCTCGCCAAGTGGGATGCCGATCGTTGGCGCGAGTACGCGTGGCCGATCATGGGCCTCGCGATTTTCGCGATGGTGCTCACGATCATGCCCGGGCTCGAGCGCTTTGCGCCGCGCATCAACGGATCGCGCCGCTTCTTGATGGGCGGCTCGATTCAGCCGTCGGAGTTTGCGAAGCTCGCTGTCGTGATTTGGACGGCGGCGCTGATCGTGAAGAAGGGCGGTGAGGAAGGCCTCAAGCGTCTCACCAAAGGCTTGATGCCGTTTGGTCTCATCCTCGGCATCCTCAGCGTGCTCTGCGCGCTGCAGCCTGACTTTTCGGTGATTTTGTTTTACGCGCTCGTCATGGGCGCGATGCTGTTTGCGGCGGGCGCGCGCATTGGACACTTCGTGTTCCTGGGCGTGCTGTCGCTACCAATTCTTTGGAAAGAGATCAACCGCCTCGACTACATCATGCAGCGCTTGTTGGGCTTCGCTGGCGCAGATGGTGCGAAGGAAGCGGTGAACTATCAACTCACACAATCGTTGATTGCTGTTGGATCCGGCGGACTGTTTGGCGTGGGCTTCGGGCAGGGCCGTCAGCAGTACGGATTCTTGCCGCTGCCGTACAACGACTTCATTGGCAGCAACATCGGTGAAGAGTGGGGCTTTGTCGGAATGGCTGGCCTCGTGCTGTTGTTTGCGCTCTGGGGCTGGCTCGGGTTTCGCATTGCGAAGCAAGCGCGCTCACCGTTCACGCAGCTTGTGGCTCTCGGCATCACGATCACGACCGTTGTCACTGCGTATCTGCACATCGGTGTGGTGATTGGCTTGCTGCCCACCACGGGACTCACTCTGCCGTTTGTGTCGTACGGCCGCTCCAACATTCTGCTCACGTTGGTGACGACGGGCATTCTGCTCAACATCGGGAGCACGGCGGAGCGCGTGGTGGGTGATCGCGCGACCGATCCGTTTGCGACGCGCTGATGAAGCACGTCTGGTTTAGCGGCGGCGGCACCGGCGGGCATTTGTACCCTGGCCTCGCGATTGCGCGTGCGCTGGTGCGGCAACGTCCGGACGTGCAACCGTTTTTTGTTGGAGCGCTGCGCGGCATTGAGCGCGACGTGCTGCCGACGACGGAGTTTCCGCATCTCCTGCTCGATCTGCATCCGCTGTATCGCCCACAGATTTGGAAGAACTGGCGCACGTTGGGCGGCGCCGCGGCGTCATGGTCGCGCCTCGATGCTGCAGCGCGGGAACGTGCTCCCTCGCTCGTGGTTGGCACCGGTGGCTACGCAGCGGGGCTCGCGTTGTTGTGGGCCTGGCGTCGCGGCATTCCCGC
>JAYUWY010000214.1:0-3658 GCA_043753285.1 Gemmatimonas sp.
CCGGTGCCGACGTTTGCTGTGCCGTTTCCGCGCGTTGAGTGGGTGCCGGCGTTGTCGAAGGCGCTCGGCGTCGCCGACGTCACCGCCATGAGCGACGAGCAGTTGGCGAAGGCCGCTGAAGCGGCAGGCGTGCACGACATTCCCAAACTGTCGCGTCCGAAGCTGATGGACGAACTGTTCCAGGCGCACGTCGAGAGCAAGATCGACACGCCGACGTTCGTGCTCGACTATCCGGTGGAGCTCTCGCCGCTGGCCAAGCCGCATCGCACGAAGCCGGGCCTCACGGAGCGCTTCGAGTTGTTTGCCAAGGGCAAGGAACTCGCCAATGCGTTCTCCGAGCTCAACGATCCGATTGATCAGCGTCGTCGCTTTGAAGCGCAGGCGCGCCTGAAGGCCGCGGGCGATGACGAGGCCAGCGGCGTGGATGAGGACTACCTGCGCGCCATGGAGTACGGCATGCCGCCCATGGGTGGCGTGGGGATCGGACTCGATCGCTTGTTCATGTACTTGACGGATACGCCGCACATTCGCGACGTGATTCTGTTTCCGCTCATGCGTCCCGAGTGATTGTGAATCGCCTCGAGCTCTCCATCGCGTGGCGCTACCTGCGCAGTCGTCGCGGGTCGCGGTTGCTGTCGTTCATCTCGGTCATTGCCGTCGCCGGCGTGGCGGTAGGCGTGAGCGCGCTCATTGTCATCATGGGCGTGATGAACGGACTGCAGACGGATTTGCGTGAGAAGATTCTCGTGGGCTCGCCGGACATTCGCGTACTCACGTTTGGTGAAGCGCTGCGATTGGAGCGGTGGAAGGAGACGATGGAGAAGGTTTCTGGCGTGACGGACGTCGTACAAGTCGCGCCATTTGTCATCACGCAGGGTTTGGTCACTGCCGGCCGCGGCCATCACGAGACGGTGACGCTCGCTGGCATTATGCCGGGCGACTCCGCGTCAGCGCAGGTGACGACG
The DNA here is from genome assembly GCA_043753285.1 of Gemmatimonas sp. GTDB lineage: Bacteria > Gemmatimonadota > Gemmatimonadetes > Gemmatimonadales > Gemmatimonadaceae > Pseudogemmatithrix. The sequence continues at coordinate 966 of JAYUWY010000214.1, forward strand.
ATTCGCGATCACGCAGCACCAGGCGCGTTCAACTTCACGACGACGGAAGGACGCAACAACGGCGTCGTGCTCGGCCGACTCCTCGCCGACCGACTCGGTGCGTACCCAGGCATGCGCATCACCGTGATGACGCTTGGCACGTCGACGGCGAATGATGTGGCTGCGGCAATCTCCGGCGGCCCGATGGGCGCGCTGACGATGGGCATGGTGCCGCGCGTGCAGCAGTTTGAAGTCACGGGCACATTTGAGACGATGATGTACGAGTACGACAACAACTACGCGTACGTGCCCCTTGAATACGCACAGCGCTTGGCCGGACTCGACTCTGCAGTGACTGGCCTTGAGGTGAAGACAACGGGCCGATGGGTCGCACCGGACGTGGCCGACAGGCTCGTCGAGCTCCTGGGCTGGCCCTATCGCGCCGAAGACTGGCAGCAGCAGAACAGTTCGCTGTTTCGCGCGCTCAAGCTCGAGAAGCTCGGTATGACCGTGATTCTCGCGCTCATCATCATGGTGGCGGCGTTCAACATCGTGAGCACTCTGACGATGGTCGTGAAGGACAAGACGCGTGAGATCGGCATCTTGAAAGCGATGGGAATGCGCGCCGATGCGATTCGTCGAATCTTCCTGCTGCAGGGCGTGTTCATTGGCGCCGTGGGCACTGGGCTCGGCTTGCTACTCGGCTTGTTCACGGGCGTGGCGCTCGAGAAGTGGCGCCTCATCGCGCTCGATCCGTCGGTGTACTTCATCGACCATTTGCCCGTGCGTTTGGAGTTGTTCGACATCGGACTCATCGTGGTGTTGAGCATTGGCGTTTCCGTTCTTGCCACTCTGCATCCCGCAGCGACGGCCGCGAAGCTCTACCCGATCGAGGCAATCCGCAGCGAATGACCGAGTCCACGAGCGTGCTACCGGTCCTCGAGGCTGAGGGAGTGGTGAAGGGCTATCGCGGTGGCGATGGGTCGGCGATTCAGGTGCTCAACGGCGTAGATCTCACGGTGCGAGCGGGCGAGATGGTCGCTGTTGTGGGCGCGAGCGGCTCGGGCAAGAGCACATTCTTGCACGTGCTCGGCGCGCTTGAGCGTCCGGATGCCGGCACGGTGCGCTTGGGTGGCACGCGTACGAGCGGACAAAGTGACGAGTCGCTGGCCGCGCTGCGCAATCAGACTGTTGGCTTTGTTTTCCAGTTCCATCATCTGCTCAAAGAGTTCTCGGCGCTCGAGAACGTGATGATGCCGTTGCGCATCGCGGAGCGATCCGATGCGGAAGCGCGCGAACGCGCGATGGAGCTCTTGGAGCGCGTGGGACTTGGCAGTCGCGTGCATCATCGCCCATCGGAGCTCTCGGGCGGCGAACAGCAGCGCGCCGCGGTCGCGCGCGCGTTGGCGTTGCATCCGCCGATTCTACTGGCCGATGAACCGTCGGGAAATCTCGACCATCAGAACGCTGAGCGCCTGCACGATTTGTTTGCGACGCTCACAAACGACACTGGTCTTGGGATTGTTGTGGTGACGCACAATCGCAGTCTGGCCGAGCGCGCGCATCGCGTGCTGCACTTGGAAGAAGGGCGCTTGCATCCGGCACCCCCGTCAGCCGGCGGTGTGTGATGGTTTGCGATACCTGCCGCGAGCGTGATGCTGTGGTCCATCTGACGCAGATTGTGGAATCGGTGGTCTCGCAGGTGCATCTGTGCGAGCAGTGCTCCGCCGCGCGTGGCATTGAGACCACGGTGAGCGCCGAACCCAAGCATCCGCTGGGGGATTTTCTGCAAGCAGTGCAGCAGCAGACGGCGCAGATGCCTGGCGACGCGTCGCGGTGTGCATACTGCGGCACGTCGCTACGGGATTTTCGCGCGAGCGGACGCTTGGGCTGCGCGCAGTGCTACGGTGCGTTTGAGCAGAGTCTGCGTGAGCTGTTGCGGCGCGTCCACGGCAGCACGCGACACGAGGGGTGGCGGCGCGCCGTCGCTGACCCGGACATCGTGACCCGCGAGTACACGATCGAGACGCTGCGTGGTCGCTTGGCCCGTGCCATCGAAGGCGAGGCGTTTGAAGAAGCGGCGGCACTGCGCGATCAGATTCGGGGGCTGGAATGAGCCTCGACTTGTCGCTGCTGCCTGATGGCGGCCTGCACTGGCTGATCGGCAACGGAGAGCACGCGGGTATCGTGCTGTCGTCACGCATTCGCTTGGCGCGCAATCTGGCAGGCTACGCGTTTCCGACGCGCGCGCGAGAGGGCGAGCGTCTGCGGGTGCTCCATCAGGTGCAGGCGACGGCGGCACGGCTGCCGAGTTTGAAGGACGGCGCGTTCGTGCGTGTGGACGAGTGCTCCAAATTGGAGCGCCAGGTGCTGCACGAGCGCCATTTGGTGAGCCGCGAGTTGGCAGGACTCGATCGCGGCGGCGACGGGCCGCGGGCTTCCGGTGTGATTGTCACCGGTGATGCTGGGGTAATGGTAAACGAAGAGGACCATCTACGTGTCCAAGTGTTTAGATCGGGGTTCGACGTGTTGGGCGCATTGCGTCAGGCGGAGTTGCTGGATCAAGAATTGTCGTCGGCGCTGCCGTACGCGGCCCATCCAGAGTTTGGATTTCTCACAGCCTGCCCGACGAATACGGGAACTGGGCTGCGGGCTTCGGTACTGATTCACTTGCCGGGGCTCGTGCTGACGCAGGAGATCGGGAAGGTGTTGCA
>JAYUWY010000215.1:0-7378 GCA_043753285.1 Gemmatimonas sp.
CTCAATGAACTCGCAGCGCACACGCCAGAGGTTGCCGGCGGACTTGAATCGCTACGCCTGGGAAATCTTCCCGCGTTTGTGGGCCAAGTGCGCGCGACATCCATTGAACGTGGCCTGCTCGAGCGCACGGAACGTCTGCTCGTGATTCAAGGCGAGTTTGGATGGGACGACGTGGGCACGTGGGCATCGCTGCGCCGCGCACGCGAACTGGACGACGATGGCAACGGCGCTGTGGGCTCCGTGCACTTCGTGGAGTCCGAGTGCAACGTGGTGCACGCCGAGCGGGGCACCGTCGTGTTGTACGGCGTGTCGCGCATGTTGGTGGTTACACTCGATGGATTGACCTTCGTTACGTCGCTGGATCGTGCGACTGATCTGCGGCCGTTGCTCGACGCGCTCCCTGGCTCAATGCGCATTCATCCCACGGGTTCTCAATAATGAAGAAGAGCACACTCATCACCATCGCCATCGTACTCGGCTTCGCCGGACTGCTCCTCTACTCCACGCTCTCCGCGCAACAGGTCGAGTGCGACGCGTGCGTGACATTCAACGGCAAGACGAATTGCGCGAAGGCGTCTGGTGTCAATGAAGCCGAAGCGTTGAAGACCGCGGTGAATACTGCGTGCGGAACGATTGCGCAGGGCATGGACGAGAGCATTCGCTGCGCGGGCTTACCCCCCGAGCGTCCCCTCTGTCGCACTCGGTGAGGGTTCGGTCGCCATCCACCACGCGAGTCGCGCGGTGAAGACGGTGGATGCGATGACGAGCATCCACCCGCAGAATCGAGTAAAGCGCGCGATGGCGAGGTCTTTGTGTAACAGGCCTGCGTGTTTGAGTAGGTAGGCCCAGTCGTGTCCACCGCCGTCTGGGGAAAAACTCACGAGGTCCAGATCGCGCGCGCGAGCATCCGCGATGTACCACGAGAGGTCGCCCAAGCTGGACGCGAGAAACAGCGCGCAGATGGCGACGCCAAACCAGTCGCGCGACCGCAGCACCACAGCCGCCGCGCCGATGGGGATGAGCAGCTGCATCACGCTGCCGCCGGCGATGGCCATCCACTCGCCCGCGAACGAAAAGAACAAATGCCCGAACTCGTGGGCACCAAACGTGATGCCGCTGAACAAGTTCCCACCCATCGCGTTCAGTGGCTTCACGGCTTGCCACCCGATGACGGCAAACAGCGGGAGCCGCCAGTACCATGAGCGGCCCGCGGCCCACTCACGCGGAGATGTGACGTCGGACACAGGAATCGCCCGGAGAAAGGGGGACAGCGGTGGCGTGGATGCGCAACAAAGTATAAGGTACGAGTATCCCAATGCGCCGTACACTGACTTCGCGCGCGGGTCGTCGTCCCGCGATCACGCTGCTGTGCGCCGCGCTGCTTGTCAGCGCGACGGGGTGTACTGGTGAGCCTCCCACTGGCCCCAACGAAGTGCGGCAGGTGTCCATCGTCACGCGGTTGGACTCGCTGCGACCCGGCCAGATGCTGCGGGTGTTTGCGGTGGCACTCAATCGCAGCGGGGAAGTTGTGGACGCGCAAATCGCTTGGCGATCGCTCACCCCCAGCACACTCGCGGTGGACCCCAATGGCGCAGTCTTCGGACTGGCGCCGGGTCTTGGCATCGTGCGCGCTTCAGTAGGCAACGTGTTGAGCGAGCGGCGGTTCCTGCTTGTGAATCCACCCGCCGTGAACATTGTGGTGGAGCCTGAGTCGCTCACACTTGCACTGCCGGGTGTGGCGGCGCGCGTCATGGCAATCCCCCTCGACATCTCGGCCATCCCCATCGTTGGTTCGCCACTCACATGGACAACGAGTGCGTCGCGCATTGTGAGCGTCGCCCCCAACGGCGACATGACGCCCAACGCGGTGGGCCGCGCGATGGTGACTGTTTCGCTTGAAGGAGTGGAGCGCCACATCCCCGTGACGGTGGTACCGGAGATTGCGCCCAACGCGCCGATTCTGAACACGCTCTCCCCGGCGGTGATTGGACCCGGGGTGCCGTTCACGATTCGCGGACGGCGATTGGCGCCGTCACTCATTGGAACCACCGTGCACGTGGACGGTCGCGCCGCACAGATCCTCACCGTCACCGACACGCTCATCACGGCGCTGCTCGCCTCGGGGGGCTTGCCCTGCGCCCCAACCGCTGACGTCTCCGTGCAGGTGCGCACATCGCAGGGTGTGGGCGCACACGCGGTGCGCTTGCAGCTGGCTCCTCAGCGCGACGTGGCGGTGGGTGGCGCGTTGCTCCTTCTGAATGCGACGGATGCGTCCTGCTTGGAGTTGCCGGGTGAAGGACGCTACATGCTCACGCTGCTCAACACCGCACGCGCGTTCGGCGCGGGCGACATCGGCGTGACATTGGAAGGACGGGCAGGACTTGGCGCTGCCGTGTCGATCATCGCACCCGACGCGACGGTGCGCACCGCGGAATCGTCGGCACATTTGCGACTGCTCGAGCAATCGGCCGCTGCGGTGCGTGCGTTGCGCGCGAGCCAACCGAGCGCGTTCGCTGAAGTGGTCGTTGCGCCGATCGGTCAGCTGACGGCGTTCCGCGTGCCGGACCTCGATAGCCCCAACCTTTGTGCCAACTATCGCTCCATTGCGGCGCGCACGGTGTACGTCGGCAATTCGGTCATCATTGTCGAGGACACGGTGTCGCAGCTCTTTGGGAACGCCACGCTCTCCGGCACGATGGACGGCGCCATCAGTGCGCTCGGCGCTGAGATCGACAACGTGCTGTGGCCCCTTCTCGCGCGGTTTGGCAATCCGCTGGTGATGGACAGCCGTCTCGATGCCAACGGGCGTGTGGTCGTCGTGCTCACGTCGGCCATCAATTCCATGGCTGGTGGAAATGTGGCCGGTGCGGTCGCGACGTGCGACTTCTTCCCGCGATCGAGCGTGAATGCGTCGAGCAATGTCGGCGAGGTATTGTATCTCCAAGTCCCTCGCGTGACGAATTTGGGTGACGAGGCCACCGCACTCGCGCGATGGAAATATGAGATTCGCGGCACCGTCGCGCACGAGCTCAAGCATGTGGTGGGATTCGCGGAGCACATCGTGCGCGGTCAGCCGCTTGAGGAGTCGTGGCTCGAAGAAGCCACCGCCCGCCACGCCGAAGAACTCTTCGCTCGCGCGCTCACCGGTGCGACGGCGACGGGCAACACGGGCTACGAAGGTGTGCGCTGCGAAGCGCGCGCATTGAGCGGTGATGCGGCGTGCGCCAACACCCCAGCCATGGTGCTGCCAAGCATGGAAGGGTACTGGCAGTTCTTGGCTAGTCCGACTGCGCGCTCGCCGCTGGGCGCCGCGAGCGACGGAGACTTCTCGTTCTACGGCAGCGCGTGGTCGCTGTTGCGCTGGGCAATGGACCACGCCGTCGCGGATGAGATCTCGTTCACGCAGTCGCTCTCGACGAGTGGCGCATCGGGCGTGAGCAATCTCGAAGCGCGCTCGGGTCGCTCGTGGGAAGATCTCTTGGCTCGCTGGTCGCTGGCGAGCATCACTGACGGACGCGCGGGCATGCTGCCCACGGACGCCACGCTGCGCTTTCGCTCATGGAATTTTGCCGACGTGTTCGCGGGTCTCTGCGCGGACATCGGAACATGCGGTGCAACACCAGAAGCCGGAACCGTGTTTACGCGCGCGCATCCCGTGCAAGCGATCCCCACTGCCGCAGACTTTGTACTCGTGGTCCACGCCATCGCGCCTGCGGGATTCGCCGTGGTGGATGTGCAACCCACCGGCGCCGGGACACGTCGCATGCTGCGTCTCTCAGGAGTGAACGGCGCGCCGATTCCAAGTACGGCGCGCCTCGCTCTCGTTCGCCTGCAGTAGCGCTAGTTCTCGCGCAGGGCCGCCATCGGGGTTTCGCGGAATACATCGCGACCCGTGAGCAGACCAATCGAAATCGCGAGCGCGGTCATCGCCGCTGCAATGCCCAGCGCAGGCAACGCAGCAAACGCGAAGGTGCCTTCAAACACAAACGTCACCAGCGCCCACGCACCTCCCACAGCAAGCACCATTCCTGACAAACTGCCCAAGAGTCCGAGCAGCGCATACTCAGACAACAGGATGCGTCCAATCTGTGCACGCGTGGCGCCGAGGGTCTTGAGCAACACGCCTTCGCGCAAACGATCGCGGCGCGTGGCGGCGACCGCGCTAAACAACACGGGAATGCCCATCGCCAACGAGAACAGCGCGAGGAACCGCACCGTGAGCGTCACCTTGCTCACAATCTGGTTGATGGTGCCGCGCACGAGCGAGAGGTCAATGCTCGAGACATTCGGATACGCGCGCACGGCGTCGCGCTGCAGGCGCGCCACCGCCGTGTCGCTCGAAACCGCCGCAATCGTCACGAACTGCGCTGGCGCGTCGCGGAGTGCGGCACTCGGGAACACCGCAAAGAAGTTGGGTTCAAAGCGACCCCAATCCACTTCGCGCGTGCTCGTGAGCACGGTACGTATCTGCACGCCCTGCACATCCCATTGAAGCGTATCTCCGATGCTCGCGTTGAGCTCGGTGGTGATATCGCGCTCCAACGACACTTCATACACATCCGCAGGCAGGTCGCGCTTACCGAACCACTCGCCGGTGAGCATCGTCTCAGTGGCCACGACAGAATCGCGGTACGTCGACCGATACTCACGACGCAGTCCCCAGTTACGCGCCGACATCTGCTTCTTCTCGGCCCACGCGGCGACATCCAGTCCGTTGCCACCCGCGAATCGCATCGTGACAATCGGCGTCTCGCTCACAAGCTCGTGCCCATTGTCAGTCACCAACGCAGCAAGCCCTGCGCGCTGATCGTCCTGCACATCAAAGAAGACGAGGTTGCCGCGCGACGCAGCAGCCGTCACATCAAACGCGGCCAACAAGTTGGACTGCACGAGCACAATCGTCGTGACCAAGAACGAACCAAAGCCAAGCGCCAGCACGACCGACTGCGTCTGCGCAGCAGGGCGGTGGAGATTGGCAACGCCCTGGCGAAACACGTACGGCCAGCGCGGCGAAACAAGCTTGCGAGTGAGACGCGAAAGCCCCAGCGCACTCAACCACAGCACGCCGATGCTCAGGAACACGCCCACGGCAAAGAACAACCCCTGCTGCGTGGTCTCTGCACGATTGATCGCCAAGCCCACCACGCTCGCCACGAGTGCGAAGTTGGTGATGTGCGTGGCGGAGTCCTTGCGGCGCGAGGCGGCCAAGGCCTCGTCGTCGCGGCGAATCGCCTGCAGCGGTGAGATGCGACGCAACACGAGCAACGGCCTGAGCGCAAACACCACCGCGACCCACACGCCAATGCTCAAGCCGAGCAGAATGGCACTCGGCACCAGCGACACGCGCACATCAACCGGTAAGAACTCGCCGAGCACCAACGGCAACGTGAACTGAATGCCAACGCCGAGCAACGCGCCAACAGCGGCACCTGCAAAGCCCATCACCGCCGCCTGCACCAAATAGATCGTCATCACCTGCGCGCTCGACGCGCCCAAGCAACGCAACACGGCCACAGTGTCAATCTTGCGCTGCACGAACGCGTTCACGCCGCTCGCCACGCCGATGCCACCGAGGAGCAGCGCAATCAAGCCGACCACTGAAAGGAATCGCGCAAGCTGCGTGATGGCCTCGGTGAGATCGCCCTCGCGCTCCTCCACAGTACGAATGCGCACGTTCTGCTTTTCAATCGCCGGACGCAGCGGCGCCACCCACAGCGGCGTCTTCGTGCCCTCTGGCAGCTTGAGCACGGCTTCGTACTCCGCGCGCGCGCCAAGACCGAGCAGTCCCGTCTCTGCGAGATAAGCAGCTGGAATGAACACGCGCGGTCCAATCGTCGCCGCGATGCCGGGGTCGCCCGGAATGTTGGTGATGGACGCGCGAATCTGGAACTTGGCGTACCCAATCGTGAGCGTGTCGCCGATCTTCGCGTCGAGGCCGATGAGCACCGACGGATCCACCATCACGTAGCGATCGTCGTGCAACGACGCCCACGCCGCAGCGGGTTCGGTCAACACCTCGCCATAGAACGGGAAACCAGGCGTAACCGCACGCACCTGCGTGAGCCGCGTGTTGCCACTCGGCAGCGCGGTGGCCATCGACGCGAAGCTCGTGACCTTCGCGTACGGGAATCCGGCGGTCGCGAGCGAATCAAGAATGGAATCCGCAGCGGGCGTGAAGAACTGACGCGCGCGCAGGTTGATGTCGCCGCCGAGTAGCGTGCGCGACTGTTCCTTGATGGACTGCTGCACATTGGCCGCGAACGAATCGATGGCGACCAACGCCGCAACGCCGAGCGAGATGCTGCTCATATAGAGCATCAAGCGACGACGCGCGGTGCGACTCTCGCGCCAAGCTAGGCGGAAGAGCGTGGAGATAGGAGCGCTCACGCGGGGGTCCCGATCGGCGTGCCTGCGCCTGGACGATCTTCAACGACAATCCCGTCGCGCAGACGAATGACGCGCTGCGCGTGCTCGGCGAGTGCGAGGTCGTGCGTGACGATGACGACTGTGGCGCCGGACTCGCGATTGAGCTGGTCGAGCAGGGCAACAATCTTCGCGCCCGTGGCGCCGTCGAGATTACCCGTGGGTTCGTCGGCAAAAAGAATGCGCGGCTCGTTGGCGAAGGCGCGCGCGATGGCCACGCGCTGCTGCTCGCCGCCGGACAATTCGGTGGGAAAGTGGTGCAGTCGATCGCCGAGGCCAACGCGCGTCAGCAGGTCCTTGGCGCGGGACGTGGCGTCCCCACGACCCTGGAGTTCCAGTGGAACCTGGACGTTCTCCTGAGCCGTAAGTGTAGGAATCAGTTGAAAGGACTGGAAAATGAACCCAACTTTCTCCCCACGAAGCTTCGCGCGCGCGTCTTCGTCGAGTTGCGTGAGGTCAGCACCATCGAGTACGACTGCCCCACGGGACGGCTGGTCGAGTCCCGCTAACAAGCCCAGGAGTGTTGTCTTGCCGCTTCCAGACGGACCAACGATGGCAACGAACGCCCCCTCGGGGATCTCAAACGAGACGTCTCGCAGCACGGCCAACGCGGCGGTGCCACTGCGGTATTCCTTCGTCAGCGTGCGGGCGACAAGCATTGGGCGGTTTGGGCGGGCGATGCGGGGATGGGCGCTGGCGGCGAGCACTATGCTCGCTGCGTGCGGTGGCTCTGAGACGAAGGCCGATGCGACAGCCCAAGTTCCGGTGGAATCAACCACGGTGATACCTACGGCGGCAACGGATGAACGTGTCAGAGTTCTGTTCGTAGGTACGTCGCTCACCGCGGGCCTTGGGCTGGACCCCGAATTCGCGTATCCCGCGGTGATTCAGCAGTTGGCCGACTCCAACGGGCTGCGGGTGCAGATTGTGAACGCGGGGCTGTCCGGCGAGACCT